>CAYSHJ010000095.1:0-13532 GCA_964430385.1 uncultured Planctomycetaceae bacterium | reverse complement strand
GACCACCTCGAAATGCAATGGCATCGACCGCACGAGCCGGTCTGGTGCCTGACGACGAAGCTGCCGATGCTGGATTCCAACGGTGCCGTCGTTGGCTTGATCGGTTACAACTCCTCGCGTTGGCCTACAACCTGGGGAACTTCCTGCGTGGGCTGGCCCTAACGAAACCGGTACAACACTGGTCTGTCGCGGGAGCCAAGGAATCAAAATCGTGGCAGAGAAAACTGTGAGCATCCACGTCTCGCACTCCCGGTAGACTGGACTTGGGAAGTCGCCATGAAAACGAAGTCATTGCTGCACGGTTTCCACTGCGCCTTCACCGGATTGTGGGACGTGATCCGTTCCGAACGGAACGCGAAGATTCACGTCGTGGCCGCGATCAGTGCGATCGCGGCAGGCGTCTGCCTCAATCTCTCACGTACCGAATGGGCGATACTGACACTGACCATCGGAGCCGTCTTCGCCGCCGAATTAGCCAACTCGGCGGTCGAACATCTTGTCAACCTCGTCTCGCCCGAACACCACGACCTCGCCCGCCGTGCGAAAGATGCTGCCGCCGCGAGCGTGTTGGTGACGGCGATCGCCGCACTCGTCATCGGGCTGCTGTTGTTTCGTGTCATCCATTAAAGAGCTTGTCACTGACATGCGGACTTTGCAGACAAAGCTTCAAGACTTTTTCCGATCGTTCGAGGAATTCTACGATCGCATCTATGTGCCTGACCATTCTTCGCCTTGGAATCGATGGGTTCATTTTCTGAGCAACGTAACTGCGATGACATTTGTTGGACTTGGTGTGTGGTTTTTTAGCCACTACTTGGTGGCGATCGGATTTTGGTGTCAGCTTGGACCACCTTACCTCGGACATATTTTGTTCGAGAAGACGCATCGAAGTATCGATCAATCGCCGATATTCGCAGCGATGGGAAGCTGGTATACGACATATCAGATTGTCATAGGCAAGCAATCGATTACGCACGGACGCCGACCTGTGAGTAGACCATGAGCGTTTCCGATCCTCAACATGAACGACTGTTGGAGTTGCTGGAGAAGTACGGTCGCAACTTGCATTCGTTTATGATCCTCGAACCGGGGCTATCTCTGTGGAGCACCGAAGATGCAGCGATCGCCTACGCGAAGCGAGGTGGTTATTGGGTTGCCGTGGGTGGTCCGCTGTGTGCTCCAGAGCAGACCTTCACCGTCGCTAACGCATTTCGCGAGGCGGCGAACAACGCTGGCTGCGAAGCCGTTTTCTTTGGCGTCACTCAGACACTTGTCGACCGACTGCAAAGCTCGACGTTTGATTCACTGCAAGTCGGACTGGCCGCAGTCTGGAATCCGGCTCAGTGGCATGAGGTGGTTCGAGGTGCAGAAAAACTGCGAAATCGGCTAAGCAAAGCCAAAAGGAGTGGCGTCACGGTCAGGTTGCTCGATCGCGATGAAGTGTCCGAGGGCGCACCCCTTCGCAAACAATTGGTTGATATCGTCGACGCGTGGGCGGATCAAAAAGCATTGCCGCCGATGGGGTTTATGGTCACTGTGGAATTGTTTCAACACGCTGAACGCCGCCGCTATTTTGTTGTCGAGTCAGCTGGGGAAATTCATGGTTTCGCAGCCTGTGTGCCGATCTACGGTCGCAACGGATGGCTGCTTGAAGACATGATGATACGACGTGAATCGCCCGCAGGTTGCAGCGAAGCGTTGGTCGATACGGTGATGCGGCAATTGTCTGATGAAGGTGCCGAGATCGTCAGCCTTGGAATGGTAGCGCTGGCAGGTCTTGATGCAGGTGAGGAAAGAGGGCGACACCCCATGCTCACCGGCCTTCTTCGCTTCTGTGCAAGGACGATGGGGTGGCTTTATAATTTCGAAGGACTTTATTGTTTTCGGAATAAGATGAAACCCTTGGCATGGGAACGAGTTTACATCGTTTCCGGTGGACCAGTCACTTTTTGGACGATTCGCGCAATCTTGATGGCCTTTGCCGAAGGTTGGGTTCCTCGCTTTGGAGTTCGTGTGCTGGGGCATTGGACGCATCAATGGTTTCGACGACGCGCCCTCTTAAGCTCGCACGAGACAAATCGCAGGCAATGGATCGATATTCCCATCGTGTTGTTGGCATTGGTTTGCTTGGCCGCGACGGTCGTGGCGGTGACAGGTGCGTATCAAGGCTGGTTTCCCTGGTGGGCGTCGGTCGGACTTGGATTCGCAGCCGGTTTTGCCGGATTCACTCCTGTCCACGAAGCCGTGCATGGCAATGTCTCTAGATGGAAAGCTCTTAATGCTCTGATCGGACATGCCTGCTCGTTGCTATTGACCGGTGCATTTCGACCGTATTGCTTTATTCATCGCGAACATCACCAACACACCAACAAGCCAACCGAAGATCCAGATTATTGGTGCGGGAAAGATCCTCAATGGGCCATCCCATTGCGATGGTTGACCCAGGACATCGGTTACTTGCAGTACTATTTTTCGAAGTGGTCAACGCGTCCCATATCCGAGCGAGCAGACTTGCTGCTCTGCAGCGGTGTCTACGCTAGCCTCGCCATCAGCTCGTTCGCGATCAGTCAACAGTTCTGCTTTGCTTTGTTCCTCGGTTGGTTCATTCCCGCTCGCCTCGCATTGTTTGCGCTAGCCGCGACCTTTTCATGGTTGCCTCATCAACCGCACGTCGCCATATCTCCATATCAAGCAACGACGGTCCGCAGTTCCCCTTGGCTGACTTGGGTTCTTCTGGGACAAAATTATCATCTCGTCCACCACCTTGATCCGAGCGTTCCGTTCTATCAGTTAGAGAACAAGTGGAAGCAGAATCGAGTTGAGTATCTGAGCCACGGTGCGGTTGATCGGCGTTCCCAACTTGAGCACTGAAATCGTGTCGCAGGTTAAATGCCGGACGGCGTTTCCGTTTGCTTCGTTCGCGATCGATTGGGCTTGTCATGTCTCGGTCCAGTTGGAACTGGAGTGATACTCTGGTCGGGGTAGGTAACACCAACCCGACAGGAGAAGCAGTTCATGAGTACTCAAAGCAGTTCACGAAAAGTTCGTAAGAATGACGGGCCGGAGGAGAAAGTCGCGATATTGCGGCGGCATTGGATCGAGAAAATACCGGTCTCGCAAGTTTGCCAGGACGCCAGGACAACGATCGGCAGCCCAATCAGTCTTACCAATGGCAGCAGAAGACCGAGATCGTCCTGCAAGCCGCTCGCGAAAAGTTCCCCGACGCCCGGCCACGTATCATCTCCGACAAAGACAGACCCCGTCCCACGAGTCATTGGCCCAACAGCTCTGACGCTCATATGATCGATCCATCGGGAAGGAGGATAGGGCAACGCTGGGGAGCGACCCAAGCGCCTTCCAGACGTCCAGACGGGAATGGGGCGATTCACCTCGCCCTATTCCTTCCGCAAAACCCGTTTTGACCCAATGCGATATACCCAACTCACAGGGTCAGTCAACTTCTCAACCACTTATCCCGCTCCAGAGGTTCTCCATTTCGCGCTGAACCAGCACACGAACACTGAGGGGTCGGTCCGTGCGAATCGCCCTGCGGATTCAGAGGAGAGCCATCGTCTATGCCGTTGCATGTTGCATGGCGGCCACGATGCTACCAAGCTGACTTGCGTTCTGCTGGGAGACGACAATCAGATGAGCCAATACACCATGAAACACGCCATGAAATTCTTAGCCATCGGCGGCGCCGTACTTCTGTACTGCGCGGTGAACACGACGACTCCCCCTCTCGGCGCGGCGGATGATGCGGTTGCGATTCGAGTCTCTTCGTCGAGTCCGATTCATCCGGTCCTGATTCGCAATTCGCACGGACCACTGGTTCGCGTCGTCGTGGAGGTTGCGGATGCGGCCGATGTGGGATTGAAGGCCGTTTCGTTCAGACTGGATGGAACCGACGATCTCGGCGATCTCGAATCACTCACCTTGTTCTGGACGGGCGACAAAGAGGCGTTCTCGCCGGCAAATCAATTCGGTGATCCAGCGCAGCCGGCTTCGACGGTCTCGTTTCGCGGTCAACGAATGCTGAAAGCCGGCAAGAACGTGTTCTGGCTGTCGTGCCATTTGCAGGACAAAGCGAATCTGTCGCACCGCGTGTCGGCCGCCTGCACGACGATCGAAACGACGAAGGGCGATGTCGTGCCGAAAGACGGTTCGCCGGGAGTTCGGCACAGAATCGGGATCGCTCTTCGCAAACATCAGGACGACGGCGTTCACACCTACCGTATTCCGGCACTGGGCACCTCACCGAAGGGGATGCTGTTGTGCGTCTATGACATGCGACGGCGCATGGGCCGCGACCTGCAAGAAGATATCGACATCGGGCTGAGCCGCAGCACCGATGGCGGGCGAACTTGGGAACCCGCGCGAGTGATCATGGATCTGGGCGAGTACGGCGGCCTGCCTCAGGAGCAAAACGGCTGCAGCGACCCGGGCATCATCATCGACCAACAGACGGGAGACATCTTCTGCTTCGCGCTCTGGATGAATGGCAAACCCGGCAAGCATCAGTGGGTTGGTGACGGTTCCGAACCGGGTTTTGAAATCGGCAAGAGCGCCCAATTCATGATGGTTCGTTCCAAGGATGACGGCGTCACCTGGACGAAGCCGGAGAATCTGACGCGCAAACTGAAACAGGAGTCGTGGTGGCTGCTGGCTCCGTCGCCTCAGCAGGGCATCAACCTGTCGGACGGCACGTTGGTGATGCCGGTGCAGGGGCGAGACGGCGAGGCTGCTTTGTCCACATTTGCGTCGCTGATGGTCAGTCGCGATCACGGGGAAACGTGGACCGTTGGCAAGCCGGCGTACAGCGGCGGAAACGAATGCCAGGCGGCGGTGCTCACCGACGGTTCCATCATGCTCAACATGCGGAACGACCATGAACGATTCCGAGCGGTCGCGGTGACGAAGGACTTGGGGCAGACTTGGGAACCGCACCCCACCAGCCGCAACACATTGATTGAACCGAACTGCAATGGCAGCCTGTTACGCTTCGACTTTGTCACCGGCGGCATGAAACAGCACATCTTGTTGTTCGCCAATCCGCACACGCAGAAAGGCCGCACGCATCATACGATTCAAGTGAGCTTCGATGACGGCAAGACCTGGCCGGACTCGCATCACTTGCTGTTGGACGAAGGCCCCGGGGCAGGTTATCCGAGTCTGACGCGGGTCGATGACGATCACGTCGGAATCGTCTATGAAGGCAGCCAGTCACATCTGGTCTTCGAGAAAATCCCTTTGGCCGAGTTGCTGGAGCCCGCGCAGCGGGTGGCGGCCCGAGATGTCTGGCAGCGCGAGGTCTCGCCGGAGGGCATCAAGTACCTCGAGAGACTTCGCGGTGGCACCCCGTTCGGCACCAACAACTTCGATCTGGTGGCGTTGCGCGCGGGGATGGGTTCGCGCCGCCAGCCGACGATCCCGGGCGTCAAGCTCAGCAACGTGAAGGTCGGTGACGTTCCTTGTGAATGGGTTCTCGCGCCCGGCGCGGATCCTGATGTTCGGCTGCTGTATCTCCACGGTGGCGGGTTCGTCTCAGGGTCGGGCGGATTCTATCTCCCGCTGGCGGCACACCTCTCGGCGGCGGCCAAGTGTGCGGTCCTTCTGCCTGACTATCGGCTGGCACCGGAGCACCGTTTTCCCGCCGGGCTGGATGATTGTGTTCTCGCGCACAACTGGATGGTCGCGAACGGCCCCGCCGGACCCGCACCGGCGCGGGCCACTTTTGTGGCCGGAGATTCGGCCGGCGGCAATTTGACGTTGGCGACGCTGCTGGCGCTGCGAGATCGCCGCCTGCCGCTGCCGGCCGGCGGAATCCCCATCTCACCATGTACTGACTGGACCCTGGCCAGCGATTCGTTGCAAACCGTTTTGGATCCCATCATCAGCGCGAAGACGATGCCCGTATTCCGAGACCACTACTTGTTGGGAACGGCCGATCCTCGCCTCCCGCTGGCCTCCCCCGCCTTTGGTGATTACCGCGGCCTGCCACCGCTGTTGATTCAAGTTGGCGAGCACGAGATGCTCCGCGACGACAGCATTCGAGTGGCAAAGAAGGCTCGTTCCGACGGAGCCTCGGTAAGGCTTGAAGTCTGGCCCGGCATGTTTCACGTGTTCCAGTCGCACGATCCGCTGCTTCCCGAAGCTCGCGCGGCGATCGATCACATTGGAGAGTTCGTGCGCGCGAGGCTGCTCGACCGGTAGCGGCAGCGGCTGAAAAGCAGGGTGTCGTGTTGACGGCCATCGCCGGCTCATCCAGAAAGTCCATGAGTCCCAGCGGGAGAACTAATTTGTGAATTGTTGTGGCCAGCAAAAGATACCGTGCCATCCAAAGGCTTTGATCCCGACGCATTTCAATAGGGGCTGCAAGCACTCCTGACTAACCCCCAGTCTTCGTCGGCAGCAGCAGCTCATTGATGACTCGCGCCTTATAGACGTCGGTCAGACGTTCGTCACGGCTGTTGTGGGCGAAGGTGAGTCGTTCGTGGTCGAGGCCGAGCAGGTGCAGCATCGTGGCGTGCAAGTCGGCGGTTTGCGTGCGGTTCGTGATGGCTCGATAGCCGAAGTCATCGGTGGCTCCGTAGGCCTGGCCGCCGCGAATACCACCACCGGCGAGCCAGATGCTGAAGCCATAAGGATGATGGTCGCGGCCTTCGATGCCGGGAGTCTTGTTGCCGTCGCGCTGCTCGGCACCCGGAGTTCGGCCGAACTCGCCGCCCCACAGGATCAGCGTTGAATCGAGCAGGCCGCGTTGCTTGAGGTCGGTCAACAAGCCGGCGATCGGCAGATCGGTTTGCTCGCAGCAACTGCGGATACCGGAGACGTTATTCGCGTGCGTGTCCCACGGCTGACCGGCCATGAAGATTTGGACGAAACGCACTCCACGTTCGACCAACCGGCGAGCCATCAAGCAGCGCTTGCCATACGAGCGAGTCTTGTCCTTGTCCAAGCCGTAAAGCTGCTGAGTCGCGGCGGTCTCGTGATTGAGATCGAGTGCGTTGGTGGCCGTGAGCTGCATCCGCGCGGCCAACTCGAAACTGGCGATGCGGGCATCCAATTCGAGTTCGCCGGGTCGAGCTTGCTGATGTCGTGCGTTGAGCTTTCGCAGCAGCTCCATGCGTCCGTGATCGATGTCTGACGACCGTGCCGTCTTCGGTTGCAGATGCAGCACCGGCATCCCTTCCGAGCGAATCGCCGTCCCTTGATAGACTGGCGGAAGCCAACCGCTCGACCAATTTCGAGCACCATCGACCGGCATGCCTCCGGGATCAGGCAGCGAGACATACGCGGGCAGGTTTTGATTCTCAGCACCGAGGCCGTACGCGACCCACGACCCGATGTTCGGCCGGCCGGAAACGATCAGCCCGGTGTTCGCCATCCAGATCGCCTGCTCGTGATTGCGATGCTCGGTGAACATCGAGCGGATGACGGCGATGTCGTCCGCGTGCTGAGCGATACCCGGCAAAACTTCCGAGAACTCCAAACCGCTCTCGCCGTGCTTCGAGAACTTGAACGGGCTGCCGAGCAGATACGTCGTGCGGTTCTCGTCGTCCGCGACTTCGGCGGGCGGAGCCTGACCGCTCAAGCGAGCCAGCTCCTTTTTTTCATCCAGCAGATCCACCTGGCTTGGACCTCCGTGCATGAAGAGTTGAATCACGGCCCGCGCTCTTGGCTCATGATGAGCCTGCTTCGGGAGCAAGTCGTGATTCATGCCCTCTGCCGCTGAGGCGGCTCGATCGAAGTCTCCGAGCAACGCGCCGAGAGCAACTCCGCCGAAGCCGCAACCCACGCGCGAGATTGCGTCGCGGCGGGAGAGAGACGCGTGGGATAGGCTTCCAGCCTGCCGTTCTCTTTTCATGGCATTCCTCGTTCTGCGCTCTTACGGACGGATGACAGGCTGGAAGCCTGTCCCACGGGGTCAATCCACATACACAAACTCATTCGACGCCAGCAGCATGTGGCATAGGTCCGCCAGGGCTTTTCGCCGAGCGGCGTCGCTTTGATCTCCGCCAGCAGAATATCGCACGTGCTGCTCACCGAGAAACTTTTCGTAGTCGGTCACTTCGTCGGCAGTGGCCTCGCGCGACAGTGCCGCGAATGCCACGAACTTGAGCGGTGCGTCTGGTGCTTCTCGCAACGCGCGGTCGGCGAAGGCGACGGCATGCGCTACGGCGGCATCGCTGTTGAGCAAGGTCAGTGCCTGGGTTGAGACCGTCGACCGACTGCGGCGCGTGCAGTTGGTTTCCATCACCGGCTGGTCGTGAGCTTGCAGCATCGTCAGCGGATTGCCTCGCAGAACCTGCACATAAATCGAACGTCGGCGATCGTTCTGGCCGTCGGCGATATTCACTTCACCGTCAGAACGTCGAGCAACCGGAATCGCGTTGCCGAAGAACCGTTGGTCGAGCAATCCGGCGACGCTGAGCATCGCGTCGCGCAGTGGCTCGGCATCGACTCGCCGCAGTCGCTGCCGCCACAGCAAGCGGTTGTCGGGATCGATCTGCTCGCCCAACGCGATCAGCCGGAACGCGCTAGCGTCCGGTTTCTGTTTCGGTTGTGGTTCTGAACCGGGGGCTAGCGCCCTCCGGCTGATTGAGTTGCCATGTACATCTGCCAGTCGACGCGACGATTGGCGATAGGCACTGGATGTCATTATCAGCCGGTGCAGGTGCTTGATGCTCCAGCCGCTCTCGACGAACTCGCGTGCCAGCCAGTCGAGCAACTGCGGATGACTCGGCGGTGAACCGAGCGTGCCGAAGTCCTCGGGCGTCGAGACCAGCCCCTCGCCGAAGTGATGCAGCCAGATGCGATTGACCATGACGCGCGCCGTCAGCGGGTGATCGGGCTGAGTCAGCCAGCGAGCAAACGCCAATCGCCGGCCGCTCGTCTTGGCTTCGGCCGCAGGCGGAGTCCATTGAAACGAGACCGGGGCTGTCAGTGATGACAACACACCCGGTTCGACTGGCGGTCCCGGAGTCAGCGCATCGCCGCGTCGCAAGAGCGGCGTCGTGACCGGCCCCGGCAAGTCGTAGAGCGCACGCAGTTCGTCGAAGCCGATGCGTTGCCGTTCCTGCACCGCGATCGCCGAGTTGCGTTGCTCGACCGCCGTTCGATAGTCGGCGAACGTCTCAGGCAGCAGTTTGTCGAGCGTCTTGTCATCCGGTTGCAGCAGCGTTTGAAATTTCTCGGCCAGATACTTTTCGACGGGCGAGCGTTGATCAGCGGGCTTGCTCAACGACTGCGTCACGTCGGTGCGAATCGCTTCGGGCAGCGTCGCGAGCCGCTCATCAAACAGCCGCTGTTTGAACTGAGCCCGCAAGTCGGACAGCTCTTTCTTCAGCCGCGCGATCTCCACGTCGAGCTTGCCGTTGTGCTCGTCAGCGGACTTCTTCTGAGCTGCCGTCGCGACGAGTAACCGTCGCTCCATCTGCGGAATCCACTGCTTTGGCCGGAACGCGGCCATGAAGATCGACTGCAATCGGAAATACTCGACCTGCGGAATCGGATCGAACTTGTGGCTGTGGCAGCGAGCACACTGCAACGTCAGCCCCATCGTCGAGGACGCGACGATCTGCAACGTGTCGTTGATCGTCGGGTAGAAGTATTGGGCGTCAGCGTTCTTGATCGTCGAGAAGTCGGGACGGCTTGAATCGGGAGCACACCGCAAGTACCCGGTCGCCGTGATCGCTTCAACGACCTCGTCCGGCAAGCGGTCGAGCTTTTCATAGGCGGTCCAGTAGTCGGTCAATTCGTCACCCGCGATCTGCTCCTGCAAGAAGCGGTCGTAAGGCTTGTCGCTGTTGAAGGCGCGAATCACATAGTCGCGAAACCGAAACGCCGTCGGCAGCGGCCGGTCTTCCGAAAGGACTCCCGCCGAGTCCGCATAGCCCGCGACATCCAACCAATGCCGCCCCCACCGCTCGCCGTAATGCGGACTCGCCAACAACCGCTCGATCATCCGCTCATAAGCGAGTTCATCCCGATCGGCGAGAAACTCACGAACCTCATCCGGCGATGGCGGCAGCCCGATCAAGTCGAACGACGCGCGTCGCAGCCACACCTCGCGACTCGCATCCGCCGACAGAGTCAGTTCCTTGGCTTCCAACGCCGCGAGAACAAACGAATCGATCGAGTTGCGCACTCGATCGACGTTACGAACCGTCGGAACTTGAGGCCGAACAGGCGGACGAAACGCCCAGTGATTGCTCGACTGATCGCCGTCCTGCGTCTTGAGATCGTTCGCGTCATCATCCGCCGCATCGGCCGAAGCCGCGCCGTCATTGATCCAAGCTCGAATGACACCCTTCTCCGCCGCCGACAGTGCCGGCCCGCCCTTTGGCATTTCGTTCGACGCGAGCTTCTCCCACAACAAGCTCGACTCCGCCGCCGCAATCCGCATCGCCGGCCCCGACTTCCCGCCGCGCAAGATCTCGCGCCGCGACGTCAGCCTCAGCCCCTGAGCCGGCTCGGCTCCCGCATGACACTTCACGCAGCGAGCCTTCAAGATCGGCAGCACATGCTCGTCAAACGTGACCTTCGTCGTGTCCTGCTTGGCGTCATCCGCGAGGCAAGTGCCGGATAAGCCAACCAGAAGACCAACGACCAACGTCCAGCAGACAACTAATGAGCATCGGTCTGTCATTCGATCGTGCCTCGCGTTCTTCAAATGGTTTCTGCAACCGAAGATCATTGTACCTGTACTCGGCATTTAATGATCGCGATCGCGTGAGATCATTATGGCAGGTCTTGAGGCCCGACTGAATTCCCGACCGGCCGGGCGGCCCTGGAGAGTCGCCCTACGGTAGTCTCCACCGTACAAGTTCCAAATGCGACTTCCCATACTCACCGCGACACGAGTACGACGTGACCAGCGTGTCTTCATCAAGCTGCACGGTTGGCCCGAAGCCTCCGCCTTGGAAGCGCGAGCCGGTTTTTGTATCCAGCATAATCCGATCGTGAGCGAAGTCGAACTCAAACCCGTCGGCGGTTGCTGGGCACGCAGTTGCTGGCAATCCCGCCACCGGCAATTGAGAATCGTTCATGTCTGTTTCCTCCCTGAAACATGAATTGGTTTAAGACCCAGCCCAGCTTCACGGAAACAGACATTTTTCCAACCCCAATCTGGTCACCACCTGCTACCCAACATGAACCAGGCCGAATTCCGCCGACTCACGGTCCCAAAACTCCGCCCTGCTCACACCAAACTGTGAATCCCATCCAACGGGCTGCGAAGTTTGACTCGCAGCGTCAGGCACTCATTCAAGCGCAGCCCGCAGCCATAAAGCAGCCAAGCCATCAGTTGATGCGTACCCGTCAATTCGCTGAGCACTCGTTGCACTTCGTCACGCGTGAGCACGACGGGCAAATGCTTGGGACGCTGAGCACGAGCGATCTCCCCCAAATCGCCGAGCGGCCGTTGCAGAATCTCCTTAAACACGAACACCAGTGCGTTGAGCGCTTGGAAGGCCGGACGCTGCTGCCAGCTCGAGTCCTCATGGCGGTCTTCCGAGGAAAGTTGAGGCATCTGCTCAAGTCGGCCGTCGCGAAGGAGCGGCTGGTGATCCCCACATCGACAACGGCCGCACGCGTGCAGTCGCCGTTGAATCGGCTCGGGCGAATGCCCTGGAACGTCCGCATCCAGGAACGATATCCCCACGGAGTCTCGGTGGCCGGGTATCTCGCCCGCTACATCACCGGCGGGCCAATTTCGAACCGCCGGATTCACTCGCTGACTGACACCGCCGTCTCGTTTTGGTATCGAGATCACCGAGACGGCCAGAAAAAACTGATGACATTGACCCCCGAGGAGTTTCTGTCCCGCTGGTTCGAGCACGTTCCACCACGAGGTCTGCGATTGATCCGCCGCAGTGGACTGTACGCCAATTCCTGCTCGAAGAATCGCGAACAGATCCAGCAACAACTGCAAACAGAACAGCCGCACTATGCTCCGACCGTCTCCGCACTTGAACTGGAACACTGTCCCCGGTGTAATTCTCCCATCATTTGCCGCGACCTGACCATCATTCCATATTCGCTTCCGAACCTTCCGAACCGCCGGGAAATCAGCGTCCCACTCAATCAACCCCCATAGAGGCAAGTCACTCACGGCAAGTGCAACGTTCGGCTGCAGCGGTAAATCGAAATCGATCACGAATGAATGACAAGCCAGACATCGCTGAGAGAATTGGCACTGCGATAAACGAGCTCGATATCGACTTCCGTCGGTTTTCGTTTGTCGGCTGGATCGTGAGCGTTGTGTCACTCGGCGCCGGTGGTGGCATTGCGTATCTTGCTTGTTACGGCATGATCCAACGCAACGGTTTGAATCTTGCGGCTGGCATGACCTTTTGCCTGACCATGATCGCCGTAACGACCATTGTGTTTTTGGCTCTTCGCTGGTTTTGCGGTCTTGCCGGGCTCACGATTACCAAACGAAATCCAGTTCCGAACGAAGGCGACAACGCCAACCGTGATACGCTGAAACGAATGGCTAACGCCGGTACGGACATGACATCGCTCCATACAATTGACTTCTGGCATCTTTTTGAAACAAAGGAAAATGCCGAGAACATGGGACGTCAGGCACGACAAGAGACTTTCAATGTTGTTTCCATTGAACCGAACGATGAATCCGGTGGTTACGACGTGCAAATACAGGTGGACCTAATTCCCACTTTATCGGCGATCAACAAGACCGAACGAAGACTCGCGGCTATCGCGGAACAATGCAACGGCCATGCGGATGGCTGGGGCGTAATGCAATAAAGCTGACGAACATCTATATGGCCCCACTCTGTCAACAGAGCGCACCGCGAACGCGGTGAGGAATTTGGGAAGTTTTTGTCCTCACGAAGTTGGGTGACAGAACACTGAGTTGGAATGGGATGCGGGTCGCTACGGGGTGGCTTCTGCAGACGGTGTCGATTCGCAGCGGATCGCTCCGGTGCGACGCACAAAACATCTCTTCAGGGTTCGGCCGAAGTGATCTCGCGATCAAGGCGGCTGTCCGAAAAGACCGGTGAGCCAGAGGCGCTCGCGTCGCTCAGGGTTTTCAGCCTTCGCCGTTCCTTCTTTTGAGTCGATTGTTCGGAAGTCCGTTGATCGGTCGCTCCGCGACCGGAATCCCAGTCGCCCAGCGGCTCGGCCAACGAGCAGAGTCCGAGTCACGGAGTGACTCGGCTACGATTGAAAAAACACTTCCGAAAAGTGCTCGCCGCAAGGTGACCCAGTTAGGCGTCGAGCTGACTCGCCGCCGCCGACAGTTTCGTGGTGATGACTTCAAGAATCTGGGTTCATCGAACGACTTCTTCCGCTTGAGCATCCAGTACATCGTGCGGCCCAATCGTGCCGACAGAATGGAAATCGCCTTCGCCTTTGCGTGCTTCTTCTCCAGTCGAGCCACATAGCTCTTCGCGGCGGGATGTTCCCGCAGCATCAGCAGCGAGGCTTCCGAGAACGCCCACTTCAGGTGTGCGTTGCCGATCTTGTTCCCCTTCCCGGTCGTCTTCTTCCCGGCCGACTCG
>CAYSHJ010000094.1:0-1931 GCA_964430385.1 uncultured Planctomycetaceae bacterium | reverse complement strand
CGCAAGTGGTCACGAAAAGACGCAACGGAATCGATCTAGCCGCAGGGTTCGCCCATTGTCGAGCGTGCGAATTCCTCGAGTTGTTAACCCGACTTATTCACACCGTCGTTTTGTGAAAAGTGAAATCATCGCGTGATTCCCGGTGTTTCATGGGGTGGGCGTTGCATTCCACGAGTTGCCAGGAGATCACGCGATGGGTGAACCGCAAGGATGGTTATTCGAGCCGAGTTTCAACCGGTCTGTCAAGGTGCAGGCCAGCGACGAACGGATCACGTCGGACGGGGGCTTTCTGTTGCTGCGCGAGGCCGATCATCGCCTGGGGCTGACCGAGTGGCTCGCCGGACAGCTCGACGACCCGCGCCGCCAGGACTTGATCCGCTATCAACTGGTCGAGTTGCTGCGCGAGCGGCTGTACGCCTTGGCGCTGGGCTACTCGGCGCAAGACGACGCCGACCGCCTGGCGCACGATCCGGCCATGAAGCTGGCGGCCTGGGACCGTCCCGGCGAGTCCGTGTTGGAAGAACGGTTGGGCAGCCAGCCCACGCAGTCGCGGTTGATCGACATCCTGATCGGCACGCCCGGCAACCGCGCGGCGCTACGCGACGCGCTGGCCGAATCGTGCGCGCGCCATCTCCGTGCCACCGGCGGCGACCATGCCGCGCGGAAGGTGACCATCGACGTCGACAGCTTCCCGATCCTCGTGCATGGCCGGCAGCCCGGCGCGGCGTACAACGGCCACTACCGCGAGACGGTCTATCATCCACTGCTGGCCAGTTATTCGGTGGCCGGCAAGTACGACAGCATGCAAGAGGGACATCGCCTGGGAAACGGCTTCCTGCACGCGATCTTGCGGCAAGGGCAAGTTCACACGGCACAGGGCGTGAAGCGGTTCGTGCAAGAAGTGGTCCGCCAGGCCCGCGGTCTGGGCCACGTTCTCGATTTCCGCATCGACGCCGGCTACACCGACGGCGCAACGCTCGACTTTCTGACCGACGAAAAGCTGCGTTTTCTCGGGCGATTGAAGAGCAACGCGGTGCTCGAGCGACTGGCGGCGCCGCATCTGTGGCGGCCGGTCGGGCGTCCGCCCCTGGAAGGTTACGAGAGAATCGTCGAGTTGGGAGCGTATCAGGCCGAGTCGTGGCGGCACGCGCAGCGTTTGCTGCTGGTGGTCGTCGATCGGCCCGATCCAAAAACTGGCCAACTCAACCTGCTGCCCAACTATTTCTTTCTGGTGGTCGGCTGGAAGCAGGACGAGCTCGATGGAGAGGCGGCGCTGGCGCACTATCGAGAGCGGGGCACGTTCGAGGATCGCATCGGCGAGTTCCAGCAGGCGATCGGGCCGCGGCTGTCGCACGACGACTTCGCCGCCAACGAGGCCTTGCTGCGATTGTCGCTGCTGGCGTTCAACCTGGCTTCCACGCTGCGGATCGAATACGAGGCGACCGCCGGCAGTTGCTGCGATCTGCGGCGCTTTCAGCGCGACGTGCTCAAGGCCGGCGGGCGAGTCGTGAAGCACGCGCGACGCTTGACGCTGTACGTGGCGCGGGTCGTGGCCCCCTTCTGGGAGCAACTCGTGGCCTGCCTGCGGCGCTGGAACCTTCCGCCGCGATTCCCCACGCCGCGCGGAGCGAGCGTGCGCGACTGGCTGCCGCCGCCGCGACACGCCTTCGCCCGCGAGGTGCGGCGACAGTAGCGCGCCGTTCCCGTCGCGCGGCCCGGCACCAAATCACACTTGTCACTGGGGGTAAGGGGGCGGTGCGCGACGACCCACGACCCCACCACCCTCCTCCTCCCAGAAAAACGCCCGCGAGAGAACCGTATCGGATGGTGAATAATACCGGCTTACACACTCCGCCGCCGACTCCGACGGTCCGCCATCCCGAACGCTCGCCAAACTGAGATCATTCAGAAACTCTCAGTCCGTTCGCGGT
>CAYSHJ010000093.1:0-4164 GCA_964430385.1 uncultured Planctomycetaceae bacterium | reverse complement strand
GCCGTTCAAACTGGAAGCGCCGTTTCTCGTGCTGGCCACACAGAACCCCGTCGAGCAGGAAGGGACGTATCCGCTGCCGGAAGCCCAGCTCGACCGGTTCATGTTTTTGATCGAGCTGGATTATCCGTCCGAAGCGGAAGAAGTGCAGATCGCTCGCACGACGACCGGCGACGCGCTGCCGGAGTTGAATCACCTCATGCACGCCGAGGACATCCTGCGACATCAACGTCTCGTGCGGCGCGTGCCGGTGCCGGATCACATCTATCAATTCGCGGCGCGGCTGGTGCGGAAGACTCGACCGAACGGAGAGACCGCTCCGGGATGGCTCAAGCCGCTGGTGGCTTGGGGAGCCGGCCCGCGAGCAGTGCAGTATTTGATCCTGGGCGCGAAAGCTCGCGCGGCGCTGATGGGCAGCTACATGGTGCGACTGGAGGATATTCAAGCAGTCTCGGCACCAGTGCTGACACATCGCATCATCACGACTTTCGCCGCCCAGGCCGAGGGGATCGACGCCAAGAAAATCGTGCGCCGGTTGATCGAAGAGACGAACGCCGAAACGTAAGTCCTGCGGGGCTTCGACAGCCCGTAGCCACAAGCTGCCAGCTTGTGCGGAGCGCGCCACGAACGCCCAATCCACAAACTCAACGCCCGGTCGCGCACCCGTCCGCAAGCTAGCAGCTTGCGGCTACGCCGAAAACGCCTCATCAATCTCGGACGCCAGTCCGACGATCACGTCTTCGTCGTCATTGCCCGCGAGCGTATCCGCGCCCAGGCCGCCGTCGAGCGAATCGTTGTCGAGTCCGCCGAGCAGCACGTCGTCGTTGCTGCCGCCGAGCAGCGAATCGTCGCCGTCGCCACCTTTCAGCGTGTCGCGGCCGACGCCTCCCAGCAGCACGTCCTGCCCGGACGAACCCAGCAGCGAATCGTTCCCGTCTTCGCCCTTGAGGTAATCGTTGTCCGCACCGCCATCCAGCCGATCGTTCCCCGCGCCCCCGGCCAGCAGATCGAGACCCGCCTCGCCCAGCAGCGTGTCGTGACCGTCGTCGCCGCGGAGCGTGTCGTTCCCGTCGCCCCCCGCCAGCGAATCGTGACCGGCATCGCCACTGAGCACATCATTCCCCGCTCCGCCGTTCAAAGAATCGTGGCCACCTTGGCCGTTGAGCTTGTCGTTGTCGGAGCCGCCGGCCAGCGAATCGTGCCCGGCCCCGCCGACGAGCGTGTCGCGTCCGTCGCCGCCGATCACCGTATCGTTCCCGCCCCGTCCGTTGAGCAGATCGTGCCCCGCGCCGCCGTCGAGCGAATCGCGAGTCATCAATCCCATGAGCACGTCGTTGCCATCATCGCCGAACAAGGCCGGGACACGAGTCAGCCGCGTATCTACGCTGCTCAACGTGATTATGTCGTCACCAGCCCCAGCACGAATTGTGAACGAGTTGCTCGGCCTTTTGAATTCGAGTGTCACGCCTGACTGGATCGTAAAACGACTGACTTCATCATTGGTCGTTCCACTGTCCGATAGAGTGACGTTGTCGTTGCCGTCACTGAATTTGAATGTTCGTCTTGCGACGGTCAGTTGATCCGAGATGGATTCTGCTCCGACGTGATTGATTGTCCGGCCATCCGCGCTCGCACGGCCATCGGTCGCATTTGAGAACCGGTGGGTCAGGTTCGTCGCGGAGCCGCCGGAAAGAACCAATTGCTCATTTCCTGCACCACCCAGGAACGTAATGCCGCCGGCGCGGATCGGATTACCTGACGAGAGGCTGACCGTCAATTTGTCATCCGCCTCTGAGCCACGAATGATCAACTGAGTCGCATCGTTGAGCGGTTGCCGAAGTAGTTCGCTGCCGCCTTGGTGGCGAAGCACGAGATCATCACCCGACAAGAGCAACTCATAGTTTCCGCCACCAGTGGGGAGCATGACTTCGGGGTGAGGAGTGTTGTCATTCAAGAAGACTTGGCTACCCGAAAGACCTGGATTCGCGACAAAAGCATCCCAATCGCCGTCTCCGTCGAGGTCGCCTAGCTCGACATCGTAATTGCCACGGTTTCCAAACCCAGCATTTCCAGTGTTCGTTAAGACTTGAGCTGTTGGAACGAAGGTTCCAAGGCCGTCATTCAAGTAAATCCGATTGCCGCTCTCATCTTTATTCGCAATGAATGCGTCCAGATCGCCATCACCGTCGAGGTCGCCTAAGGCAACGCCATAACTTTCCGTATCGGAGCTCCCAGGCGTGAATTGTTGGCTTTCCTGGAAATTTCCGCTGCCATCATTGGTCAAGATAAATGATCCCTGACCACCGTACGTCCCGACGAGGGCATCCAGATCCCCGTCTCCGTCAACGTCACCAAGTGCCACATCGTGTGTGCCAGGCAAAGAAGGGCTCGCATTCGGGAGTCGGCCATGATTGGTAAAGTTGGCACCTCCGTCGTTCCGCCAAACAGCGCTCGCAAAACCGCCGCCAGCCACGACGGCATCCAAATCGCCGTCGCCGTCAACGTCACCTAAGGCCACGGCGAATCCACCGCCTATCGCACTCAGGCGCTGACTGCTGTCGGCAAAAATTCCTGTGCCGTCATTCAGCCAAACTTCATGTGGTTCATTATTTTCACTGACTACAACGGCATCAAGATCGCCGTCACCATCAAGATCACCTAGCTTCACGCTCGCGCTATTAGCCGCACCAAGTCGTTGTCCACTGTCGGTGAATGTTCCTGTTCCATCATTTAGCCACACTTCATTGGGGATAGCGGGAGACCCATCACGCGACGAATTCGCTACAAACGCGTCGAGGTCGCCGTCACCATCAATGTCACCTAAATCTGCTCCGCGAGCGTTCGACCCTCCAAGGCTCTGCCTCAGAGTGAAACCTCCCGCTCCGTCATTCACGAAAACGTTCTTTGAGCCGGAGACGCCAAACGCATCGAGATCGCCATCGCCATCTAAATCTGCCAGTGCGACTCCGCTTAATCCAACTGGTGCGTCATTAACTTGCACCCCGTCGGCAAACGTCCCGGTCCCGCCGGTCACCGACAGCAGATTGCGGATTTCGAGCGCTTCAATTCCCCGCCCCTGCGGAGCGCGCCGCCGAGAGACACTCAGTGCCCCCCCCCCCGTACCACCCTCAGCCAATCAGACCATGCCATGACATCCTCCTTGAGTGTAGCCGCAAGCTGCCAGCTTGCGGCCGATCGCGCACCAAGCCCCGTGTCTCGCGACACCACCGAAGCCCATCGCGCCTTCCGATTCGATTCCGTTCCCGCCTCTTCCCGATCTCGCCGTCGATCTCTCTCGCGCCCAACTCGTAGCCGCAAGCAGCCTTGCTTGCGGTTCAACCCACTCGCTCGTCGAATCGAACGACAAGCTGGCAGCTTGTCGCCACGCCGTAGCTGCAAGCTTGCGGCTCGATCGCGCAAAAACCGCCGAACCACCGTGCCGATTCCAACGCCTCGCCTCAATGTATCGGTTGCGAAAACTCCACCACCCGACAATTTCTTGAGAATCACAAGCTGGCAGCTTGTGGCTACGGCTGTGGCCATCCCAACCACGCGGTGTCGTCACCGTCTTGCAGGAACCGGTCGTGGCATGAGCACCAAAACCAATCTTCGGGACGTGTCTTCAATCCAGCTTCCACGGGATTCGCACGGATGTACGCCACGATCCGTTCTAACTCGTCGTCATTGCGCACCCAATGGTCATACGACTCATGCTGCCAGAACTGGCCGGTCCGTTTCAGCAATCGATTGGCCACGTTCGCCGTGTAACTCTTTAAACTGTGCATGATCTCCGCCAACGGCCCATTGCCGTCCGGTGTTTCGTCGGCTGGGAATTCGTCGTCGTAGCCGCAAGCAGCCTTGCTTGCGATCGAGCGCGCGTCCGACGTCGAATCAACCTCAACCGTCGGTTGCGCGTCCGAACGACAAGCTGGCAGCTCGTCGCTACGGTCGGCATCAATCGGCTGAAACAAAACGTGAACGTGATTGGGCATGATGCAGTACACGAGCAGGTAGTACTTCACGCCGTGATGGTGATACAGGTTTTCTCGAATCTTTGCGGCGACCTTCGGATTTGCCAGCCATTCACGCTCGCGATTCTGATCGAGATAGCGGTCATAGTCCGCGAAGAATTGCTTGTGAGCCTGCTCGCGCCGCCCTTTGGCGAGT
>CAYSHJ010000092.1:0-2218 GCA_964430385.1 uncultured Planctomycetaceae bacterium | reverse complement strand
GGCGCCGCTCATCAGTTCGATGACCGATTCGGGGAACGCCAGCTCGCGAGTCCCTTCCATGATCGACTCTGGCGTCAGGCGGTTCGCGACCATGAACAGCGCCATGTCGCCGACCGCTTTGGAACTGGGCGTCACCTTCACAATATCGCCGAACATCTGATTGACCTGCGCGTACGCCTGGCAGACTTCCGTCCATTGCGCGGCCAAACCCAGTGACTTTGCCTGCTGACAAAGGTTGGTGTACTGACCACCCGGCATTTCGTGGCTGTACAGATCGGTCGTCGCCGGCTGTTGCTCGCTTTCAAACGGCGAGTAAAACTGCCGCACCGCGCGCCAGTATTCGGCGATCGCGTCCAGGTTCTGCGAGTTCAATCCCGTGTCGCGACCGGAGAACCGCAACGACTCGCTGATCGTGTTGAGGTTCGGTTGCGAGGTGCCGCCGGACATCGGAGCCATCGCGGCGTCGGCAATGTCCAGATTCTCTTCGGTCGCCATCAGAATCGACGCAGATTGAATGCCGCCGGTGTCGTGCGTATGGAAGTGGATCGGAATGCCGACCTCTTGCTTGAGCGCGCGCACGAGCTCGCGAGCCGCGCGCGGCTTGCACAGCCCGGCCATGTCCTTGACGGCCAAAATATGCGTCCCCATCCGCTCGAGCTGCTTCGCCAGGTCGATGTAGTACTTCAGCGAATACTTCGTACGATTCGGATTGGTGAAGTCGCCCGAATAGCAAATCGCCGCTTCGCAAAGCGGTCGCGCGCCGTGTGAAGGGGTCGCGTTCAAGACCGCATCCATCGCAACCTGCATGTTCGGTATGCAGTTGAGCGAGTCGAAGATGCGGAACACGTCCATGCCGCATTCGGCCGCTTCGTTGACGAACTCGCGAACAACATTGTCTGGGTAGTTCGTATAGCCGACGGCGTTCGACGCTCGCAGCAGCATCTGGAGCAGAATGTTGGGAACCCGCTGCCGCATGTCGGCCAAGCGTTGCCACGGACACTCTTTGAGGAACCGCATGGCCGTGTCGAACGTGGCTCCGCCCCACATCTCCAGCGAGAACAGTTCCGGACAGAGTCGCGAGTAAGCCTCAGCGATTTCCAGGAAATCCTTCGTCCGCAGCCGAGTCGCCAGCAACGACTGATGCGCGTCGCGAAGCGTCGTGTCGGTCATTAGCAGCGAGTTCTGGTCGCGAATCCAAGCGCTGAACTTTTTCGGCCCGAGTTCCTTCAACTTGTCGCGCGTGCCGGCGGGGATCGGCTGTCGTTTGTCGAACTCCGGCACCGGAGCCGGTTCGCGTCGCGCGGGCTGTAGCTTCGAACCGCCGAACAGCGAGTTCCCGTTGACGATCACCTCGCCCAAAAACATAAACAATCGCGTCGCACGGTCTTTGCGTTTGGGAAGCTCAAACAGTTTCGGTGTTTCGTCGATGAACCGCGTCGTGCAATCGCCAGCTTCGAACGTCGGATGCCGCAACAATTGCATCAAGAACGGAATGTTGGTTTTGACGCCGCGTATACGGAACTCGGCCAGGCAGCGTTTCAAACGGTTGATGGCGTCAATAAATCGCCGGCCGCGAGCCGTCACCTTCACCAGCAATGAGTCGTAAAATGGATTCACAACCGCACCGGAGAATGCCGATCCGGCGTCGAGCCGAATGCCCATGCCGCTGGCCGAGCGGTAATGCGAGACGCGGCCGTAATCGGGAAGAAAATTGTTCGCGGGGTCTTCCGTCGTGACGCGGCACTGCACGGCGAAACCGTTCGTGCGGATGGCCTCTTGCGACGGCATGCCGATCTGTTCGTCCGACAGCGGCACGCCTTGAGCGACCAGAATCTGCGTCTTGACGATGTCGAAGCCGGTGACCTCTTCGGTGACGGTGTGCTCGACCTGAATCCGCGGGTTGACCTCGATGAAGTACATTTCGTTCGTGTCGGCATCGACCAGAAACTCGACGGTGCCGGCGTTGTAGTAGCCGACGGCTCGCCCGATCTTCAGCGCGGCCTCGCACAGCGCGTCGCGGATCTCCGACTTCAGATTCGGAGCCGGCGCGATCTCGACGACCTTTTGATGCCGTCGCTGCACCGAGCAGTCTCGCTCGAAAAGATGCACCAGGTTCCCGTGCAGATCGCCGAGGATTTGGACTTCGATGTGGCGGGCTCGGTGGATGAATTTCTCGACAAAGATGTCCGGGCTGCCAAACGCGGTCAACGATTCACGT
>CAYSHJ010000091.1:0-3554 GCA_964430385.1 uncultured Planctomycetaceae bacterium | reverse complement strand
GACCCGGATCGGGCACTCAAACTGGCCAATAGCTCGAAAATTCCAAAGGTTGCAAATTTTATTATTCGCCGCGCCGCAGCCGATGGCGCCGCGCTGGATGCCGTTTTCAAAATGCTGGCGAAGGCGCATCCAGACGGGCAGCCGATCGTGCTCAACGAAGTCCTCGTGGCGTTTGAAGGGCGAGTGAATATCGCCGCGCCAGAGTCGTGGAAGTCGGCGTATGACGTACTTGGCAAGAGCGACAACGCGGCGATTCGGGACAAGGCCGATCAGATCGCCGTCATCTTCGGCGATCAGCGCGTGTTGCCGAAGCTGCGCGAGTTGCTCGTCAATGCTGATGGAAAAACTCCCGTCGAGAAGCGGCAGCAGGCGTTGGACATTTTACTCCGAGGCCGAGATAAGGACGCGGTCGCGGCGTTTCAAGCGGTCGTGAGCGATGCCTCTCTGCGCGGCGCGGCGATCCGGGCACTCGCGGGTTTTGATGATCCGAAGACGCCGAGCATCGTGCTCGCCCAATACGCCAAGCTGACCGATGCCGAGAAACGGGACGCGATCAATACGCTTTGCACGCGGCCGAACTACGCGGCGGCGCTGCTGGACGCTATCGAAAAGGAAAAACTCCCGCGCACTGACTTGCACGCCTACAACGTGCAGCAACTGCTGCGGTTCAACGACGATAAACTTCAGACGCGGATCAAATCGGTGTGGGGCGAGTTCCGTGCGACCGCGAAAGACAAGCAGGAACTCATCGCCCAACAGAGAACAGTACTGACGCCCGGGCGGCTGAAGAATGGGGACTTGAGCAACGGGCGGTGGCTGTTCAACAAGACCTGCCAGTCGTGCCACGTGCTCTTCGGCGAAGGGGGCAAGGTCGGCCCAGACATCACCGGCTCCAACCGCGCGAACCTGGATTACGTCCTGGAGAATCTGCTCGACCCGTCGGCCATCGTCGGCAAGGACTATCGGGCGACGGTCATCGCCACCAAGGACGGCCGAGTCGTGAGCGGGCTGGTGCAGAAAGAGACTGACAGCGCGGTGACGCTCCGCACGATCAACGACACGATCGTGATCGCGAATTCCGACATCGACGAACGCAAGCTGTCCGAACTGTCGATCATGCCCGACCGGCAGTTGGAGACGTTGTCCGCCGACGAGATTCGTGACCTCATCGCCTATCTGGCCAGTCCGACGCAAGTCGCGCTGCGTGGTCCCAAGTCGCCGATTGATCCAAGAACGAATCGCGTCGCCGATGCCCTGGAAGGCGAGTCGCTCAAGATTCTGAAGACCACCGCTGGCAACGCGGGTGGCCAAAAGATGAGCGCCTTCGCGGCCGACAAATGGAGCGGCAACGACCAACTCTGGTGGACCGGCGGAATTCCGGGGGCCCGTCTCGACCTCGAACTGCCTGTCGCGAACGATGGCGAGTTCGTTCTCGAAGTCGTGCTGACGAAAGCTCGCGACTACGGCGTCGTGCAACTGCTGATCGATGGCGAGAAGTTGGGTGGTCCGATCGACTGCTTCAACGTCCCCGACGTCATCACGACCGGCGTGCTGAACTTCGAGCCACGCAAACTCAGCCAAGGCAATCACAGGCTGTCGTTCGAGATCGCCGGCAAACATCCGGAAGCCGTGCCCGGCTTCATGGTCGGAATTGATTACGTGCGATTGACGGTTCCGGCCGGGAAATAGACGGCATGCATGGCGGACCAGGAACGCCTATTCCAGAGTTTGCCGACGGTGAATTACGATGCCGTTGTCCTTGCGGAGGAGGAATCATGACGACTCAAGTGATGGCGACCGTCATCGGCGGCGAATTGAAGCTCGACGACAAGCTGGAGTTACCCGATTCGGCACGCGTGAAAGTCACGGTCGAGGCCGTGTCTGACTGGCGTGAGAAGATGCGACGCGGGATCGAGGACATGGAACGTCTCGTTCGAGAACACCCGATCCACCTGGGCGGTCAACGATTCACTCGCGATGAGTTGTATGAACGCGATTGATACGAACGTGCTGGTCTATTGGGCCGACGCCGACGGTGGTGACAAGCGAACCATTGCGGTCGAATTGTTGAAACGGCTCCAACAAGCGCCACAACGGACCTTCTTGATGTGGCAAGTCGCGGTCGAATTCTTGAATTGCATGCGCCGGTTTGAGCTTTCCGGCCGGTTGACTCGTGAGGAAACCGTCAGCTATTTGCAGAGTCTCGAAAACACGTTCGATTACGCCCTACCGACGATTCCGGTCATTCACAACGCGCTCGACCTTAACGTCCGCTACAGCCTGTCGCATTGGGACAGCCTGTTGGTCGCGGCCTGTATCGAGGCGGGTGTGACCACGCTCTACAGCGAAGACATGGCGGATGGGGCAGCCTATGACGGCATGCGGATCGTCAATCCGTTTCGCAATCCGTTGCCATGAGCCGACTCGAAGTCAACCATGCGCCGATCGAGCCAACAGGCGCGTCGTGGCTTGTGGCAATCAAAAAGTCCGACCGTTAATCTGATGCTGCCGTGGTGCTCGGTGCCAACGTGGCCCGGGCGGTCTTCGACCTGTCTTGACTGGAATGGCTGTCAACATGACTGGCTTGCTGCCCGCCGCCGTGAACCCGCCGCGCCGGGTATTGATGGGACCGGGGCCGAGCGACATTCATCCGCGCGTGCTGGCCGCGCTCGCCGCGCCGACCGTCGGACACTTGGACCCGTACTTCCTGCAAATCATGACTGAAATGCAGGTGATGCTCCGGCAAGTCTTCCGCACGACGAACGAACTGACGCTGGCGGTCAGCGGCACCGGCAGTGCGGGTATGGAAACGTGCGTCGTGAATTTGATCGAACCGGGCGACAAGATGGTCGTCTGCGTGAATGGCGTGTTCGGCGGGCGGATGGCCGACGTCGCCGGCCGGTGCGGAGCGCAGGTCACGACGATCGAACAGCCGTTTGGCGAAGTGTTCTCCGTGCAGGATATCGCGGACGTCGTGCAAAGAGTGCGGCCGAAAGTGGTCGGCATCGTGAACGCCGAAACTTCCACCGGGGCCTGGCAGCCGCTCAAAGACATTTCGGAAGTCGTGCATGACGGCCAAGCGCTCCTGCTGGTCGATTGCGTGACGTCGCTGGGTGGCATGCCAGTGGAAGTCGACCAGTGGGACTTGGACGCCGTTTACAGCGGCACGCAAAAGTGTCTCAGTTGCCCGCCCGGACTGGCTCCGGTCACATTCGGCCCGCGAGCCGTCGCCGCACTTGAGTCGCGGACGACGAAAGTCGCCAGTTGGTATCTCGACCTGATGATGGTCCGCAATTATTGGGGCCAATCGCGCGCGTACCATCACACCGCGCCAATCAACATGAACTACGGATTGCACGAAGCGCTGCGACTCGTGTTGGAAGAAGGGCTCGAAGCGCGGTTTGCTCGCCACATCAGAAATTTCAAAGCCTTGAAGGCCGGTCTGCACGCGATGGGTCTGAGGTACGCCGTCGCCGAAGTTCATCAATTGCCGATGCTCAACGCCGTGCTGATCCCCGACGGTGTCGACGACGTTGCCGTACGCGGGCAGTTGC
>CAYSHJ010000090.1:0-4732 GCA_964430385.1 uncultured Planctomycetaceae bacterium | reverse complement strand
GGAAGGAGAACAAAGGGCTGATGGAGTTCCTGCGAAGGCTGTAGTTCGATTGGTTATGTGGCGTTCGATCTGACTTCGAGCCGGCAAAAACGAGCGTCGCTCAATCGACGCCACATAACCAACTTCGCCACATAACTTTCGAAGTACCACCTGCGGAGTCACCAATTGCTCGGTGGCCACATTTCGGCGGACATCACTTCGGCGATCGCAGCGCCCGCTCCAGGCGGGAGACGAACTCGGCGAGCGTCAGACCGAACGTCTGACAGATCGTCCGCAATTGAATGATGTCTAGCCGCCGGTCCCCTCGTTCGACTTTCGTGACGAACGACTGAGATTGCTTGAGCTTCTTCGCCAACGCCGTCTGCGTCAGCCCGGCTGCTTTCCGCGCGTCACGCAACAGCCGCAGAACGACGGTGTATTCGCGAGTGTAGATCGTTTTGTCCATCCGTTCCTTGCCTTTCTTCGGACCGGAACGTAGAGTCCGTCTTGAATTAGTCCAAGGTGGATTAGTCCGGAGCCTCATCAGAGGCGAAGTCACTTCAAAGGAGAAGAATCATGGCCAACGGTGGAAGCAAACATCCAACGACACCGCAACAAAGTCCGAAGACGGCGGGACAGCCCGCGACCGAGCAGACCAAGAGCGACAAGAAGTAGCGTCTGAATCTGCCTGCAACTCGTACCTTGAGCCTGTCCGACACACGACGTGTCGAGGCAGGCTCGCTTCATTTCTGAACCAATCCAACGCACATCACAGCTCGTCGCGGTCGACCATGCGACCTTCAATCAAGCGACTCTCCCGGCGAACATGACAACTGCTCATGAATGGCGTCGAGCACTGTCTGCACATCTGCATCAGTTGCTCCTGCCTTGTTGAACGTGATCAGCACGTCGGCTAAGTCTGTGTGAAAACGACGCTGGCGAACTTGCAGACCTGCCGACCGGCGATTGGAGCGATCGCATGTACCGGAAACGAGTTCTTCGGTCTCGGTCGCCGTGAGCTGCAGGTTCCGTACCTTGTCGGCGACTACGTTTTGTTCCTGCGGTGGGAGCTTCGAGATGTTGTAGAGATGACGTTTCGTGAGCGTCGCGTCAGCAGAATCACCGCGAGCACGACGTTGTACTTCGGGCGTCACGTTGTCGTGGATTGCGAGCAGCTTGCTGATTTCGCTTTTGGGTTTGCCCGTGACTTCGGCGAGTTCCTGTTGTGAGAGGCCATGTTCGTCGCGAAGGCGAGCGAGCGCATCGGCGGTTTCCAGCGGGCGCAGGTTGACTCGCTGCCAGTTGTGGACGATTTGGTCGATGAGGATGTCTTTGCCTTCGGCGGTTTGAACGCAGCAGGGGAGTTCGGCAAGACCAAGTGCCGTCGCCGCAGCGAAGCGACGGCCGCCGTCGATGACCATGTATTTGCCGAGTTCGACGTTCCAGCGAACGGTTAATGGCTGTTTGATGCCGCGTGCACTGATGGACGCAATCAGCTCTTGAAGTTCACGGTCGTCGAAGACCTGTCGAGGTTGGCTGGGATCAGCGACGATCATCGCTCGCTCAATCAGGTACGTGTTCGCGAGACGGCGTCGGCCTTGTTGATCCGGCGGAGTTGTCGAGCCGAGCTGCTCAAGTTGAAGTGTCGAAGGACTGCCGAATGCTGCGACAGCGGCCTGCTTTGCTGACTCCGTCGTGCCTTTCTTCCGACGCGGAGTGATCGTGGAACGAGTGCTCTCCGTCGTGAGCGGCGCCATGGGAGGCGGTGTCTCAGGTGGCACGAGATCGGCAACGGGCTTCGAGTTCGTCGAAGAAGCTGCGAGCGATGGAGCTGGCATAGCTGGTGGGGGAATGAAGCGTGATCGGCACGCGGTCGTTGACCGCTTGCTCGAATTGGGAGAGGTCCGGGATCACCGTTTCAAAGGCGTCGTCACCGAAGTGTTCGCGCAGTTCGTCGAGGTACGTGCGCTGGTACTTGCGGACGCGCTTGAATCGCGAGACCACGAAGCCCAGCAGCCGCAGCCGAGCGTTGTAGAGTTCTCGCACATGGGCACAGGTTTTGACGACGTGCTGCGTTCCGAGTGCTCCCCACTGAGCGGCTTCGAGCGGAACGATGACGAAGTCCGACGCACATAGCGCGGCATACGTAATGAGCGAGATGTCCGGCGGGCAGTCGAGCAACACGAAATCGTAGCGCGGTGCGACGTCGTGGATCGCTTCCACCAGGGACTCTTGCAAGCCGGATGCCTGCCACGCTGCCGGGTCAGTCAGGTTGAATCGTTCGAGGGCAAAGCTGCCGGGAATGATGTCGAGGTGAGACCATTCGGAGCGGTGGATCAGCGAATCGAGATCGGCCTCGACAGCCGGATTGAAGAATTGATCGGTGCCCGGACGCGCGTTGCCATCGGGGAGTAAGCTCGACGTGATGTTTCCTTGCTTGTCGAGATCGAGCACGAGGCAACGACGATGACGCTCTTGGCAGACGCTCGCAATCAGCCAGCAGAGATGCGTCTTGCCGACGCCCCCTTTGAGATTGAGCGACGTAATCACCGTAGCCCGATGCTCGACTGGTTGAGACACGAACTCAGGTTACCAGACGGAGACGTGGATGCAACGTGCTGATTCCGGATTGGAGATCATCCACCTGGATCGCGACGAACCGCAGAGCCAAGCCAAACTCGTCGCAAGTTTCTCCGAGAAACTTTTGAGTCAGACAACGAACGAGCGAACTTGTCAATCGCGATGTCGAGCGAACCGTACATGGGAGTGGTAATCTCGTCGTCGTTTGCATGGCAGTTCGACCACACCAGTCGTTGGGAAGCAGATTCACTCAGGCCAAAGCGCAATTGTCGCTCGTCGAGCACGCACTCTGCCCGCTCGATTCCGGGACGTCGCTCAAACCGAACTTCATTCACGAAACGGGCTACTTCTTCTCGGACAAACACCGCAATCGCCGTCGGGCGCGAGTGCGGATTGGAGCGATCGACGGGCTGTCGGCTCACGACGAGTTCTATTTGTGGGGACTACTCGCCTTCGCGCTCTCGCAGCCGGAACCGAAGTCGGACTTCCTGGCCACTCCATATTACTGTCTGCGACAACTTGGCGTGCTCACGGCCGACAAGCGCGGTGGCCGCGAGTACGTGCTGTTTCGATCCGCCCTACGACGCCTTGCCGGAGTCCGATACCACAACTCGCACTTCTACGACCCGATCCGTGGCGAGCATCGCGAAGTTTCGTTCGGACTTCTGAACTACAGCTTGCCATTGAACTCTGTTTCCTCGCGTGCGTGGCGTTTCGCTTGGGATCCAATCTTCTTTGAACTCTGCCGAGCTACGGGCGGAGCGCTGTCGTTTGACCTGCCGCTGTACCGCGATTTCGACGCCGGTACGCGGCGTCTGTACTTGTTTCTCAAGAAGCTGCTGTGGCGGCGCGACGAAACCCCGGAGTTGGAACTGCGACACTTGGCGGTCGATGTCATGGGCTTTTCGCCGACGATCGACACCCGCAATCTCAAACCCAAGGTCGCTCGTTGCGTGCAGACGTTGATTCGTTGCCAGCTTGTGGAGCTTCCCCTCGGCAGCGACACGACCGGAAAGCTTTTCCACAAGACCGCCAAAGGCATCTACACGCTGCGACTGCGGCGCGGTGAGCAGTTGAACTCGGCATCGCAACATCGATCGCGAGCGGCGGAAGACTCACCGCTCTTCGAGCCGCTCAAATCCCTTGGGTTCGATGTCACCACGATTTGTCGATTGATGCAGACCTATCGACCTACAGTTCTTGAGCAGTGGGCGGACATTACGCTGGCCGCGATGGAACGCAACGGCAGCCGCTTTTTCACGAGCAGTCCGCAGGCGTACTTCATCGACAACATCCGAGCCGCGTCGAAGCAGGGACGCACTCCGCCCGACTGGTGGCGGGAACTCCGCAAACAGGAGCGGCTCCAACAAGATGAACAGCGACGTTCCAAATCTCAGTTGTTCGCTGAGCAGTCCGCAAGTACGCCGATGACTTTCGACGACTATCTGCAAACCGAAGCTCGCGAAGCCTTCGAGCAAGTCATGGAAAAGTTGCGGCACGACCTGGAAGCGGGAGGTCAGTCATCCGACGCCGCACGACGTTCTGCCGAACAATTCACCCGTATGCACTTTTGGAATAGGTTTCGCCAGAAACACGGTGAGTCGAACTCCGATGGCCCAATTTCGGTTCGTGATGTGCTCGGTGATCACGGCTGACACGAGGATCAACAGCACCGCATTGATGGTGGACTCCGCGTTGCACTTTTGAACCTCGATTGGTGGACTTGGCGTTGCGTTTTCAAGCTGAATGGTGGACTCCGCGTTGCGTTTTTTCAGACACCACTTCGCGATTCGATACCTCAATCGGCATTCCATCGCCGAATCAGTTCAGTCCACAGGCTACGCCAAAAGAATGTTTACAAAGAGATATGTAAACAAAGGGCCGTGCTCCGCACGGTGCTTATGAAAAAGCGTGGAAGGACACCTTGCCCAGTCCGGCCTGAGAGCACTCCTCAACAAGCCGTCTGCAATCGCCGACAGGAGGTTCAAGAGTTCGCCGCGCCCGACGGGACCGCTGGCGGCAGCGCCGGCGAGTGGAACCCGACTCGGCGCGGGCTTGGCGGAGCCAAGACGAACGCCACGATGAGGGCACACCGTCGCGAGGCTATCGCCCGCGACCCCCACACGGTTACGACACGCCGACGGGCCAAGACTGTCCCGATCAGGCGGCTTCA
>CAYSHJ010000089.1:0-1997 GCA_964430385.1 uncultured Planctomycetaceae bacterium | reverse complement strand
TCACCGGGGCAGCCGGAGTGCGGTGAGTCCGATTCAAGAGAGCACGCCGCTCGGCGCGTGACATTGTTGCCACGTTAACCCGCTTTCCCCAGCGACTGGCGAGCAGCAGCGGACTCAGCAGGAGTTTCAGGGCGTTTTTTTCTGGATTGTTCGCTGTTGAAGGTCACGCGGTCGGCCCACCGTGGCCTTCTTCGGACGACTTGGCCGCAAATGATCGGGCCGCAGCTTCGACCAACTCAGGCATTGCCACCGTGGACAGAATCTGCCGCTCGACATATTGGGGCTTGCGGTTGACGTTTAGATGCAGCCGGCCGAGGTACTCCCCGATGATCCCCAGCGAGAGTAACTGTACGCCCCCTAGGACAAGCACGGCGATGATGATTGAGGCAAAGCCGGGAACCAAGATGCCGGCCAACAGATATCGCATGAGGTAATAAAAGGCACCGGCGAATCCGCCGCAGGCGACAAGGAAGCCAAGGCCTGAGACGAGTTGCAGTGGCAGGAGCGAGAAATTCGTAAAGAGATTGAAGGCCAGCACCAGAAGCCTAGCGATGGAATACCCCGACCGGCCTGCGCTGCGGGGATGATGCTCAACGAGGACTTCTCCGATGCGTTGCGTATTCCAGGCGAGGAGACCGTCAATAAACGTGAAATTCAGGTTGTAGGTAAAGGTACTCTCCAACAACTCGCGCCGGATGATGCGGAAGGCGCTCACGGTCCGATTCGACTTGAAAACGAGCCGATAGAAAGTATTCACCAGAATGGAACCGATGTTGCGCCATGAATGGTGTTTTTTTCCTGCGTATCGACCATAAACCAGATCCATGTCGCTTGTCGTAATCGCATCAATCAGCTTTGGAATCTCCTCGGGCGGGTTCTGCAAATCATCGTCCATTGTCACGACGAAGTCGGCACGCGAATGCCGGAACCCGCACATGAGGGCGTTGTGCTGCCCATAATTCCGCATGAGTTGGATCGCGACAATACGCGTGCAATGGAACCTTTGCAGGTCACGCAACACTTCCCAAGTCTCATCCGAGCTTCCATCGTCGACGAAGATCACTTCGAACGACAACCCCGTGTTCTCGAGCACTGGCAACAGCCGCTGAGTCAATGATCGAAGCGTCGCTGCGGACCGGTAGACGGGAACGACGACAGACAAGTCCAGGTTCCGTTCTCGGTCCATGCTGGAAAACACTCTCATCGACGGATTTCAACAGAAGTGCTCCCCACTTTAGACAGCGGCGCTGCCCTTCCGACAGAAACTCGCTTCAATCCCGGTTCAAAAAGCGAGGCAGCTTGGGGGGAACCAGCCAAAAGTGGTAGTAATGCTGAACTTCAACAGGCGTGTAACCATGTCGCTGATAAAACTGACATGCGCCAATGTTTTCGAGTTGTGTGACGACCGTCGCGGTGTCGGCTCCGGCGTTCATCATCCACTTTCGCGCTGCCTGCATCAGAAGCGACCCCAGTCCTTGACCCCGAACGGAATTATCAATCGCGATCAGGCCAATCTGCGCGGTGGGCTGGCAAAGATTGACGGTGATCATCCCGAGATGTTCAAACTCAGTGCCGGATATCACCAGGACGACATCCGCCAGTTCGTGAAGTGTTGATCTCCGCACCCAGGTTTCGTAAAGCTCTTGGAACTTTTCCACGGGAATCGACGGGTCACGGCGAAAACGCGACCATTCCCCTGCCGCGACGGCGAGGGCCAGCAAACTTTTGGTCGGTGCCGCCAGCGGATACTCCGTCACTCGAAAGGTCGGCGATACGGCTGGATCCGCGTTCGGCACCGGCCGCGACAAGTCAGTTTTGAAAGTGACTTTTCGGTCGACAAGCATGCCACCCCATTCATCAAGGATGGAACCGGAAATCGCCTGATCCGGCCGGGTTGTGCAATAGACAAGTTGGAATCCATCGTGGCTGGCGCGCTGCAGGGCTCGCTCAAGGTCATGAGTCGACAGTTCCTCACCGGCCAACTTACCAACAGGAAG
>CAYSHJ010000088.1:0-2206 GCA_964430385.1 uncultured Planctomycetaceae bacterium | reverse complement strand
CATAACACCTTACAAATTAAGGCTTTTCAACAATTCGTTGCCTCATTTCCCCACAGCCAACGAAAACGTCCACCTTCAAAACCATGATTAAAGGCTGTTTGAGGAAAAGCGGCCGATGCCCACACTGTGACAACCGTATATCATTGAAATATAAATGGTTACGACAAAGATACCCCCCTCGTGCAGGGCAATCGCATTTAATTTCCAATGAAAATCGCCAAGAAGTGCTCGAGGGCGCTGGTTTCCCAGGCAGCACGCAGGCGTTTGCAGCGGAGGCTGTCCGAATACCGGGTGTCCTGCTTCAAAATCGACAGGGCGAGCCTAGGCTGATTCCAAGTCGGTCTTGACATGGCAAAACTGGGGTTGCGTGGGATGCCTGGATTCGGTTCACTGAGGGCCCAATAAATCGTTCCCTTCGGAGCCGACGCCATGGATGGTGCGACCCTTGATCGTCCGACGTTCCAGACGCCTGCGCGTATTCTGATTCCCAAATTGGTGGCCAGCCGCGATGGTTGGAAGTGCAAAGCGGGCGACAGGAAACGTCGCCTCAAGGCGGCGCGGATTCGCATTCGCGATCTCGAAGCGAGCCGCCAACGCTGGCATGATCGGGCCGATGCAGCCGAGCGCAAGGTCGAGGAACTGTGCGAACAATTGGAACAGGCGCAGCAGGCGCTTGCCGCCACCCAAGCCGCGGCGGATCAGCTGCGCGTTGACTTGGAAAAAAAGTAGTTGCCGGTCCGGTCAGTCCGCCGGCGCGTGGCGGGCAGTTCTCGGTGACGGTCGTGCGTCTGGCGGTCGATCTGGTGCTGCAAGCGGGAGCGTCGATGCGTGGGGCGGCGGCGGGCTTGAGCCTGATCGCGGCACGTCTGGGTCTCGACGTGGCCATGCCCTCGTTCAGCGCGGTGCGTTCGTGGCTGTTGCGATTGGGTTGTCACGCCTTGACCTGTCCATTGCCGAGCGGCGTCTGGGTCTGGCTGGTCGATCACACGGTGCAAATCGGGGCGTGCAAGTTGTTGGTGATCGTGGGTTGTTTATGGACCGACGCGCCGCTGGGTGAAAGGCCGTTGCGACAGAGCGATCTGCACTTGGTGCATCTGTCGCTGATGAAACATTCGACGCAAGAGGCGGTGGCCGTCGAGTTGGAACGGGCCGTCGAGCGGACCGGCGTGCCGCGGCAGATCGTGTCGGATCAAGGTTCGGATCTCAACGGCGGCGTGAAGTTGTTCCAGCAGCAGCATGCGGGGATCGCTCACGTGCATGACCTGGCCCATCAGGCGGCGAACGTGCTGAAGCAGCGTTGGGGCAAAGACGAACGTTGGTCGCTGTTCTTGGCGCGGCTGGCCCAAGCAGGCGCGAAGTTGCGCCAAACGCGCGAGGCGCACTTGGTTCCGCCGACGGTGCGACCGAAGGCGCGGTTCATGAATGTGGGTCCGACGTTGCGTTTTGCGGGACGGGTGCTGAAACTGTTGGACACCGGGACGCCCAGTGCGCGGACCGAAGAGCACTACGGTTGGCTGCGTGAATACCGCGAAGCGTTAACCGGTTGGACCAGCGAACAAGCGGTGGCCGAGGCAGCGGTGCGACACGTGCGTACGCACGGTGTGGGCCAGAACACGGCGACGGCGTTGGAGACGGAGTGGACACAGGTGGAGTGGACGCCCGGCGCGCGGGACGTGGCGGCGCGACTGCGGACAGCAGTGCGCACCGAAGGGGCGCAGGCCAAACCGGGCGAATCGTTGGTGGGCAGCACGGAGGTGTTGGAATCGACGTTCGGCACCCTGAAACGGCTGGAGGGTTCGTACGCCGGCGATGGATTCACCGGCCTGAGCTTGGCCTTGGGAGCGATCCTGGGAAATCGATCCGAGGAGCAAGTTCGCGAAGCATTGGAAGCCGTGCCGAAGAAAGAAGCGGACGGTTGGGTACAACGGCTTCTGGGCACGACCGTGCAAATGTTCCGCCGTGTTTTTGTGGCCAGTGCAAAAGCGTAACAAAAACGGGATGAACCCGAACCTCCGTCAAGCCCAACTGGGAATCAGCCTAACGGTACCCTCCGCTTCCGGAACGATGTTGTGCTTCCTCAAGGTGGGGACAAACTCAGCCGACTTCTTCAGCTCAAGTATCCTTTCCGCCAACTTCTCATCTCTATAGATGATCGCATCCTGCTGAAAATTCAGTAACCGTTCACGGCTTTCCGACTGCTCTTCGC
>CAYSHJ010000087.1:0-6207 GCA_964430385.1 uncultured Planctomycetaceae bacterium | reverse complement strand
CGGTTCCTTTCCGTGATGGAACCTCTGAAGGTGTCTTGGCCGTGGACGGCTCGTACTACGAATTCATCGCCGCCGACGAACGTGGATCTCCCGATGCGCGGGTCTTCGAATGCCACGAATTGGAAGTAGGCTGCGAATACTACATCATCATGACCACGTCGAGCGGCCTGTATCGTTACGACATCGGCGATTTGGTCCGCTGCCAGAGCTACATCGCACAGGCTCCCGTGTTGGAGTTCTTGCGCAAGGAAGGCCAATGTGCCGACATGGAGGGGGAGAAAGTCAGCGGACACCAGGTGGCTCAAGCGGCGGAAGTGGCCTCGCGCGAACTGGGGCTGTGCCTCGACTGCGTTACGGCAGTCCCCGTGCGTCGTGACGGCCAAGTGCCCTATTACGCTTTGTTGGTCGAGCGGTCAATGATCGAAGATTCGTCAGTCGCTCGCCAGTTCCTGCAAATCGTCGATCGGGAACTGATCCGGCAAAATGTCATGTATGCGGGCAAGCGGAACGATCTCTACATCGACTCGCCACAACTGATGCGGCTCGCGCCGGGCACATGGTCGGACTACGTGGCAAGGGAGACCCAGCGTAGCGGTACCGGCGACTCGCAGTACAAGCACCCGGCCCTGGTACCTGACACGTCGTGGCTGGATCGCTTCCAACCCTTGGACACGATTACGGTCGGTGATTCGCGGTAGCAGTCCGTCCTATTAACTGCCGCGTGGTAGCGGTGTTGAGAAATCGGCGGCAGCCAAATGTGGCTCCGGGACCACCGAATGTGCGGAGGAGCGGGCGTGCGGATCACTCGTGATCGACGGCCGTTTCACCGTTTTGATCACCAGCGTTCCCAGCCAACCTCCTAAAAGAGCTGGTAAGAAAACGATGTCACCAGCGACGGCGACGGCGATGATCGCCGCCATCAGCCAGCCGAAACGGCTGACCAGCACCAAATCGGCCGGATACAGCATCAACATTCCGACGGCCAGTACGGCGCTGGTTTCCCAAATTGCGGGGCCGCTGTGTCCGACCGCCAGCGCGATCGAATCCTCACGAGTCTTGCCGTCCTGAATCCCTTTGCGGAACCAAGTCAGTTTGTGCAGCGTACCGTCCACGCCAATTCCCATCGCGATCGACGCCGTCATCATGGTGCCGATGTCGACCGCCACGCCGAAGTACGAAATCAGACCGAAAATCTGTCCGATCGGATACACGTTTGGCAGCATCGTGATGAAACCTGCGGCAACGTTTCGCACCGAGAAGATCATCACAATCATGATCGCCAAATAAGCGAGACCGAAGCTGCTAATCTGACTGTCGAGCAAAGCCTTTTGCGTTTGCAGAAATACCGGCACCAGGCCAGTCACGATGTGATTGGTTCCGTCGTGCCGCTTCAAAACCGATTGAGCTATGCCGTTAATTTCATCGATCAATACGCTGAAGTCGGCATCGGACATGACGAGACACTGTGCCGTGATGCGCCACAACTCGTCGCCAGCTTGGTTCAACAGTGCGTCCCCAGTGCGATGCAGATCATGAGAAGTGTCAGCCACAACGAAGAATGATTTCGTACCGCTCACCACACCGTCTTTGATGCGTCGCTCGGTCTCGGTGGCTTTGCGGTTGTAGCTCATCTTCGCCAATGCACCGGCTTCCGAACCGGGCTTTTCCGTGACCGCGCGGAAGTCTGGCAAAGCGATCGCGCCGCTGATCTCACGATGCTGCCGCATGCGGTTTTCGATGTCCCGCACAACTTCCATGCGCTCCAAGAAATTCAGCTTCCCCTGGCAGTCGGAGTCGAACCGCACGATCAAATCAACTGGCACGATGCCGGCGAGGTTCTCTTCCACAAAGTTGTAGTCCTGCACCACGGGCGCGTCCGCGGGAAAAAACCGGATGACCTTCATTTCTGTCCGGAACCATTTCAAACCGAAGACGCAGACGATTGTCGTTAGTGTGTAGCCCCACACGATCCAGTGCCGCTTGCGACAGCACCAGCGCCCGAAGTTTTCCCATTTGGTAGTATCGACTTCCGAGGGTTTGAACGGCTTGAACGGAACCAGTTGAATCAACGCTGGCAACAGATAGAGCACCGCTCCGACGCCGATCACCGAACCGACGGCCGAGTAGATTCCAAAATCCCGAGCGGGTGTTAGATCGCTGCTCAGTAGCGACAGCAAGCCGATGGCGGTCGTCGCCGTAGCAAACAAGCAGGGCGTGCTCGCCATCTTCGAGGCTTCGACAACCGCGTTCCCTTTGTCGTGGTACGCGGCGTGACGCCAATAGTGTGCGACGTGAATCGCTCCCGACATGACCACGACCAGCAAGAACGTCGGCATCAGCACCATGACCATGTTCATGCTGCCGCCGGTCGCCGGAACCAATGCCATCGTCACGAACACGGTGAAGTAGGACACAAAGAGCACCAGTAGCGTCAGCTTGACACTGCGGAGCATGGTGAATGCCACCAACACACCGATCAATGCCGACATTCCAATGACTGACCGTCTCCAAAACTGGCTGCCTGGCGCTCCACGATTCCAGAGGGCGGACAGCACACCCTCATTCAGCGCCGTGTTTGCGACGGGACGACCGCTCAAATGCAGTTGTTTCGGCGGAATCCCTACCTCGATGGCGGCTTGACGGATCAATTTCACCGCCGTCGACATGTCTGCTTCGCCAGCTTCATTCAAGACGGCGGAGAGTGCCACGGGCGAACCTGGCGCTTGAAAAACATCGTCAACCAGCGACGCGCCTTGCGGAGCCTCGGCCGTCGGTCCGCCCTTCAAACTCAGCGCCAGATCGCGCAGCTCGGGCTGTGCGGTGCCCGTCCACTTTCCCTTCCAATGGACTTGGAAATCGTGAAACGGCAGCGGATCGAACTCGACCACCGGCTGATCGCTTGGCAGCGGCACGGCGGACGGACTCGCGGCGGCTGGATCGGTCTCTGCGACGATGGCATCCGTTTCAACGGTCGCCTCGAAATCCAGCGCGGCCGGAAGCACTTGCAGATCGATGCCAAGTTGAGCTTTCGCTTTGGCCACCAATTCTCGCGTGACTTCTTTCTTTCGCTGCCGCCCCGACTCCGTCAGACGAATCTTGATTGCGCCGCTGCCGACCAGCACTCCCTCCAACCGTCTGATCGCCTCATCCCGCTCGACTCCGAGATCGACCATGCGGGCGATCACGGCCTTCGGTGTCACGACGCGAGCCACCTGCTTCAGCCCGCCACGACGAATCCCGTTTTCGTCAAGCTTTCCCGCCAACCTTTCGGCCAGTTGGTCGATGCGCGGATCTCTGAGACTGCTGTCATCCCAGGACACCAAGATGCTGTCTCCAGTGTCTAAGCCGAATTGCTTCATTGACCACTTCAGCGTGACGGAGTTTGGATCGTCCGACGGCAACCAGTGATCAATATCGTTCTCCATGCGCAGTTGACGCACCGACCAGGCACACGGTGGCGTGATCAAGATGGCTGCCAGGATCACCCATAAGGAGAGACCGTTCCCCCACCGATCACGTTTCTCAAAAAAATGGCTCATAGCATTTGCTGTCCGTGCTGGGCCGCCAAAGGCAAAGGAAATCACCACACAGCGCAACAACTCGCTGTATCGCAAAAAAAGTCGTTTGTCGTAAGACCAGGTTTCGGATGGGCATCCAACGGACGGGACGCTGTCTCATCGATGACTCCATTCCGGACGTCAACGCCATCCGGATTTCTGTGAACGTATCAGATTGCAGTTGGGCACGAAAAGCACTCTGTGCGCCGCCCCACATCGGCGAGACCTTGGCGGAATTGCGGTTGTTCGTGGCGCGCCATAGGATTTCCTTGTTCCGCAAACTCTGGAAAGCGTGGCGCGATGGCGAAGGACAATCCGATCACGGTTGGTGAACCACCGTGGCTTTTGGTCAGTGTTCGTGATGTCCGTGAGGCCGAAGCGGCTTTGGCCGGCGGCTGCGACATCCTGGACATCAAAGAACCCAAGAACGGACCGCTCGGCATGCTGCCGGTGGCGAGCATCGCAAAGATTGTGGATGCCGTTCGCAAGAAGTCGAAGACGATGCCCATCAGCGCCGCGCTCGGCGAACTGTCTGATTGGGAGGATCTCAAGAAGATTCCCAGGCTGCCCGCGGAGCTGACGTACCTGAAGATCGGAACCGCGAAGGTCGGCAAGGATGCGAATTGGCCGGCCCGCTGGAAGGTCGTGCGAAAACAGTTTGAATCGGTCAGCAAAGCGAAGTTCCAGTGGGTGGCAGTCGCTTACGCCGATTGGCGAGCGGCCGGTGCTCCGTCGCCGACAGCGGTCGTGGACGCGTGTTTGGAGGATTCGGAAAGCAAGTCCGGTTGCGTGGGCGTGCTGTTCGACACCTGGGCTAAGCAAGGCCGCAGCCTGTGGGAATGGATCAGCCGCGCGGACTTACGACGTCACGCCGAGGCGTTGCACCAGGGTGGCCGATTAGTCGCCTTGGCCGGAAACTTGGCGTGCGATCGGTTGGAAGGTCTAGCGTCTCTGGAACCGGACATCGTGGCGATTCGCTCGGCCGCTTGTCGCGACGGTGCACGAAACGGCATCGTCGTCAAAGAGGCCGTCAGCGCGTTTCGCGACTGCCTGATGTCGACGATTGGGAAGAGCTGACCGCTGTCAACCCTCAACCCCAGAAGCGTTCACCATGCCAATTGCCGGACGGTGTCGTTTCCACCTCGATGTCGCCGTTCACGCGGCATTGGCAGGAGAGGCGCAGTTTTTTCTCGTTGCCGATTCGCCAAAAGAACAGCAGCGGGCCGGCGAGAACGCGGAAGCGCTCCCACACGCCGGGCTTGCTGACGTTACTCTCGCCCTTCGTGATCAGCACCTTGCAACTGCCGCAACAGCCCCAGCCGGGGCAATGCAGCGTCTTGTGAATTCCTGAGTAAATCTCGATGCCGTTGTGCATTGCCGCCGTGCGCAGCATTGTTCCAGGCTCGACTTCGAATGTTTTCTTTGCGTTGACGAATGTGATCTTGGCCATGATGTATTTGGGTTCGAGTACGTGGATGTCGTGAACGGTTCGGGATGATAAGAGTCGCCGTCGTGAGTGGCAAATAACTGCCCGAACGGTATTTTCTCCTTAGAGCAAGCTGCCAGCTTTTCTCCTGAATTGGCTAGCGAATTGGAGCCGACGCCCGATACAACGCCTGAGACTCAAGCTGGCCGCTTGGGCGACGGAGACGACCACCATGCCCACTCGCCAAATGGCAATAGTTTTGCTTCGTCGCTGACCACCGACCATTATCCACTGACAAAATGATCCTCAATCAGTTTCAACTCACGGATCGCGTTGCTGTCGTCACCGGCGGACGACGTGGCCTCGGACAATCAATGGCCTGGGGACTTGCCGAAGCCGGAGCGGATATCGTCTGTGTCTCGAAACGCGGTCTGGCCGACGAAACAAAACGGCTCGTCGAGTCCGCTGGTCGGCGGTTCTTCGACATCCAGGCCGATCTGGCTGATCCAGTTCAGCGGCGCGGCTTGATCGACAAGGCGTGCGAACTGGCGGGGCGTATCGACATCCTGCTCAACAACGCTGGCGATGGGCGACGACATCCTCCCGAAGTGTTTCCGGAAGAGGCTTGGCGGCAGCAGATGGAACTGCACGTCACCGCGATGTTCGACCTTAGCCAGCAAGCGTTTCCGCATATGGCTCCGCGTGGTCGAGGCAAGATCATCAACATTGGCAGCGTGATGAGCTTCGAAGCCGGCTTGAACATTCCGGCTTATGCGGCCGCGAAGCACGCGATCGCCGGTCTGACCAAATCACTGGCCGTGTCGTGGTCGAGTAAAGGGATCAACGTGAACTGCATCGCGCCCGGCTATTTCGAGACCGACATGTCCAGCCCGCTGCGAACCGATCCGGTGCGTTCGTTTCAAATCAATGACCGCATCCCCGTCGGCCGTTGGGGTCGCCCCGACGAAATCGCCGGCCTGGCCGTGTTCCTCGCTTCCGACGCCAGCAATTACATGCACGGCAGCATTGTCGTCATCGACGGCGGCTGGCTGGCACGCTGATGGCTTCGCGAAACGCGCAGCGTGCGGCGCATCGCGACAGTCGTCCCTTTCAGACATCCGGTCATCCGGTCCCTCGCAGCGGCGAGTCGTTGCCGATCGTACGCGGGCGGACCTACAATCGCGACTTCCAAAATAGCGTCGCGCTCACCGCAAAGGGAATCAT
>CAYSHJ010000086.1:0-2805 GCA_964430385.1 uncultured Planctomycetaceae bacterium | reverse complement strand
GAGAGACTCCGATGGTCGTCGCGGCGAAGTGTAGCCCGGCCGCGCTGAGAGCGGAAAGCGGAAAACGGCTGTCGCCGGAAGCAGCCTGCGGCCTACGGCGAGAGCCAACGGCACCGAGCCGCATTATTGCGTGTCGAACGGCTTGTCGGCGTCTTCGATCGGGATGTTGTTCGCTTTGTAAAGTCGGATTTTTTCTCCCTTGTCTTCCAGCACGACAATCCCACCTGACTTGGCGTCGTAACCATACAACTGCCACGGTGGCAACTCGGTCAACTCGATCCTGAGCTGTTGCATCAGCTTCTCGGCTTCTTTGAACGACGGGTACTTGCCATCGTTGGTTTCCTTCAAGATGTCCATCTGATGCTTGAAGTTCAGGACGCTGGCCCGCGACGTAATCGAGACATACGCATTGAACGACACCGTGAGCGGATCGCTGCCGGTCACTTTGCTATCAAACTCGACGATCTTGGGATTCTTCTTGGCTTCAGTGAGATCCACGATCTTTCTCGTCGTCCTGCCGAGAATCGAACCGGTCCGCTTCTGCGGCTGAGCGGGTTGAGCTGGCGCGGGTTGCGGATTCGCCGCGGCCGGCGTTTTCCCACTCCGCGCGACGTCGTCGATGTCACCGGTCACCGCGAGACCGAGGGGAGCCATCACCGGACGCCCGGCCGGCTGTACTGCCGCGGGAGCTTGAGCGGCCGCCGGAGCCGCGGCGGGAGGTTGCCCCTCCGACAGGTCCGTGCAACCGATCGACGCGAATGCACAAAACGCCGATGCCGAGATGGCGAAGTCGTAGCGGAACATGGCAATACTCCTTGCCGAGAAAGCACAATTTGGCCTGTGTATTGTCGGCAGCGACGGCACTCGGCACAAGCGTTGCGAAACGAAGTATTGAGGTGACGGCTTCGGGAGGAGGCACTGGGCCGTCGGAGTATTGGGAAAGCAGCCGGCGTCACACGCCCGACGCCTCACTGCAGGACGCCATCACCCTGCGTCTTGTTCCAACAGTTCCCGCACCTTCGCTCCGATGTCGGCCGACTTCATCAGCGATTCGCCGACGAGGATCGCTCGGCAGCCGGCCGCTTGCAAACGTTCGACGTCCGCTCGCGAGCAGATACCACTCTCGGCGACAAGCAACGCTTGTGGAACGATGCGCGGCGCGAGGCGGATCGTGTGGTCCAGGTCCGTAATCATCGTCTTCAAATTGCGATTATTGACGCCGACCAGCGGCGGATCCAGTGCGAGCACACGATCGAGGTTCTCCGGTGCGTACAGTTCGATCAAACACTCCATGCCGAGTTCGGACGCATAGTAATGCAGGTCGCGCAGCCGGCAGTCGTCGAGGCATTCGGCGATGAGCAAAATCGCGTCCGCTCCGGCCACACGAGCTTCGAGCACTTGATACCGATCAACAATGAAATCCTTCCGTAGCACCGGCAGCGAGCTCTCTTGTTTGATCGCCGTCAAGTATTCCAATCGGCCCTGAAAGTATTTCTCGTCCGTCAGGCAACTGATACAGGCCGCGCCGTTGGCTTCGTAAATCTTCGCAATCTCGACCGGATCAAAGTCAGTTCGAATCAATCCGGCCGACGGCGATGCCTTTTTCACTTCGGCGATCATCCCCACGCCGCTCCGCTCCGCCGCCGCTCGCAACGCCGTCACGAAGTCTCGCACCGGCGGAGCATTCTCCAACCGCGCCTGCAACGCCTCGCGCGGCGCCCGCCGTTTCGCAACTGCGATCTCGGTCAGCTTGTGAGCGACAATGTCATCCAACAACACGTTTGGCACAAGAGGCTCCCTGAGGGAAACTGCTTCGTTCGCCTCTGTCCGGTCCCCTGCTGGTCTTTTGAAAGTGCGCTGGCCGGATGGTGGTGGCATCCGGTTGTCCTCGTGAGCTAGCAGACCCTCACGCCCCTTCTCTCTAACGCGGGCTTCGCCACTCCACAAAGTTACGCACACGGCGTGCTGAACTTGCGACCGAAGACCTCAGCAGGGCGAGGATACCGGACACACGCTGGGCCACGATGCGAAACTCTATCAAGCGACGTAACGACTCGGAACGATCCGCACGGACCGGAGAGCCTGCCGTGCGAGCTTGGACGACTCCACGAAATTGGCTTCGATCCATTGGGACTTCTTGATATGAGGCTCGATATCCGATACTAATGGATATTGTCAAACTGCTCTTCCGCCCGATTTGCCCTCCGACTCGCCCCGCGTTAACGAGGATAATTCATGACTCAGACAACCAATCGCGTCGGTTGTTCCGAGTTTCGCCGCGGGCTGATGTCTCGCCGAGGGTTCATCAAGGCGGGAATGCTCGGCCTGGGAGCGAGTGGGTTGTCGCTATCCGATGTGCTTCGCAGTGAGGCGGCGACGGAAGGCTCGACTCGTAACAACAACGTCATCATTCTGTGGATGCGCGGCGGGCCAGCTCATCAAGACATGTGGGATCCCAAGCCCGACGCTCCCGTCGAGTACCGCGGCGAGTTTGGCGTCATCCCGACCAAAGTCCCCGGCATCATCCTCTCCGATATGCTGCCGATGTCAGCGGCTTGCATGGATAAATGGTCCATCATCCGCAGCCTGAATCATCACGACGCTGGGCACTCCACTGGCGATCAGATTTGCTTCACCGGGTACAACTCCGGGCCCAATCCCGACGAGAACATTCACCCGAGTTGCGGCAGCGTCGTGTCCGAGCAGTTGTCGCACCTGAATCGCGACCTGCCCGCGTATGTCATGATTCCGAAGCTGCTGCCGGGAGCGAACTCCGCGTACTTGGGAGTCGCTCACAAACCGTTC
>CAYSHJ010000085.1:0-11471 GCA_964430385.1 uncultured Planctomycetaceae bacterium | reverse complement strand
GTCTGGCCGCGGATCCGACAGCCCTTGCAGATTGAAGACGGTCAGCCCCTCACCGTTGTGGAGCCAGTCCATCATCACGGGGAACTCTTGGTAATACATTCCGTCGCGAGCGAATTCGACATGCGTCGTCTTCGCCGCCGTGTACTGCCGCAAGTGCCCTTCCCAGGCTTTGAGGTACAGCTCGCGCACGATGTCCGGCCCACCGAGCAGGTGCAGCAACGGCCAGTCGTTGACGTTCTCAATGGCATCATCCGGCCCGTCATCTCCGCCCCAACGCTCGACGCATTCCAGGTAGCCACGCTCGTCGAAGTACCGCTGGAAGAATTCTTGGCAGGCGATCGTGTTGGCTTTGAACAACTCCCGTTCGAGAAGTGCCCAAGCCGGCGGCGACATCGGCGTGTCGATCACAACGTCAGCGGCGAATGTGAATGCCGGAGTGTGCGAGGCGATTAACAGCGTCAGGAGAGCCAACACAGTCTTTGGCAACATCGGTGCTTCCTCTTTGTCAGGACGGAAGGCGAGGCAAGTCGGCGTCAGATCTTGATGATTTCACTCTCTTGCGGCAGCGGAGTTAGGACATCGCGACCGAGCGACGATTCCTCGTCATCAAACGTGACCGAGCGCGGCAGCGGAACTTCTTCGTTCAAGTCAGCGTTCGTCGGGTCCGCCATGCCTTCCGGCCAAATGTGAAATCCACCTTGATACGCGAACCCGCTCTGAGGAATTTCCCAGACGCCCCAAATGCCACGACCCTCATTGAAGCCGCGATAAAACACGTTGTGCTGCCCAATGTACTGTTTGAGCCAGTGGCATTGACCGTCTTGAACGTCGTATTTCCCTCGGATCAGAAACTCGCCAACCCAGTCACGTCCTTCGCCAGTCATGACGCCGTTCTGAAACGTCAGCAAGAGTTCCATCTGATGCCGGCCGGAATTCGGCGGCTGAAGAAAGAAGCCGAGCCACTTGCCGCTCGGAAAGCGATTGTCCGTTTCCTGCGTGGCGGGAGATTCGTCGCTCATGAAGTTCCTCTACAGAGCAGCCGATGGGGTTCAACCTTCGCTGCCAACTGAGGAGGCTAAAGGCTGAGCTCCAACGAGCGCCACTCAGCCGATCACGTCCTGATCGGTCTCCGGCACGGCATCGCTGTCCGGATCGAACCATTCCGGTTTGAAGACGATTCGCTTCTTGTACTTCATCGCTAGGTTCGACGTCAGAGCCATGATGGCGTCGGCCATCGCGACGGTTCCGTTGCAACGCAGGCCGCCCTCCTTCGGGCCGGCGGAAATATTGTTGCGGACGCAATGACAAAAATGTTCCATCTCTTCGGTGTAGCCGCGGCTTATCTTTTCGACGGTCGCTCCGGCGGAAGCGGCTCCGGCGGTGGGGGCCAGGCTGGCACTGGCTGAGAGAACCGGGCCGCCGTCGTTGCCGTTAATGACGTACAAACGTTGCTCGACGCCACCGCCGCCGGTGTCCGGGCTGGCTTCTTTGTAGAGCAACGCTTGCTGTTCCGTTTGGACCATCAAGGTGGCTCGGCTGCCAAAGACCGTCTCGCCGTATGGTTCCAGGCGGTTCGTGTTCAGCGACGAGTAAGTCACAATCGCCACGTCGTCCGGATTGTCCTTCGCCTCGTAGTGTGGGCCGGGAAACTCGAAGGTGACATAGACGTGGTCGTCGATCTCACGTTTGTCCTTCTGTTTGTCGTCCGAACCGACTCCCTTCACGCCATAGAAATTCTTGCCGCCGAATCCACTGCAAGCAATCGGCTTAACCTTGCCAAGAAAGATGCTGCTGGCGTCGAGCTGGTGGCTGCCGAGTTCAGCCATCAAGCCGCCGCCGGTGCTGTTGTAGATGCGCCAATTGACGAGCTGTTCAACGGAGTCGTAACCATACTCTTTGATCTTGTCCTTCAGCGCGGCCATGTCCTGCGGATCGATCTTTTTGTTCCACGAATCGCGGTTGGGAAAGCTGTTGTTGCGATGCCACTGAGCGCGGATGTGCTTGATGTCGCCGAGCAGTCCCATCTTGATGATGTTGTAAGCGTTGTCGTACAGCACGCTGTAGTGTCGCTGATGCCCGACCGCCAGCAGCTGGTTTCGCGACTTGGCCTCTTTGATCATTTCTTTGCATTCAGTGATCGTCTTGGCCATCAGCTTCTCCGTCAGCACATGCTTGCCCTTGGCGAGCGCCTCCATCACTAGCGGCTTATGTCCGACCAACGGCACGGCAATGACAACCGCCTCGACGCGCGGGTCATCCAGCAGTTTGCGGTGGTCATCGTAGAGTGTGATCGCCGTCGCCCTCTTCTCGCCGAGCTTCTTGATGAGGCCGACTCGGTCGTCGTTGCCGTCACCGTGCAGAGCGCGCAGCAAGTTCGTCGGCCGAATATCCGCGACGGCGACGATGTCCATGTATTCGGGCGGATGCTGCGTCAGCAGTACCGAGCCTTCATCGCCCGTGCCAATAAAGCCGACCCGCACCGGCTCACCCTTCAGCTTCTCGTAGCCGAAGTAATACGCGCCGAGTCCCGTCCCGGCCGCTGCCGCTCCAGTGAGAAACTCGCGCCGGCTGAAGCCGACCGCTTCGTTAAAGTTGTCCTTACCCATCTGTTTTTGCTCGGGAGTGAGTTGCATGGATTTGGTCCTTTCAGCTTTGGATTGCGGTGTCGAGGTACCCTCTGGGACGCACGTCACTCCAAAATTATTCGACTTGTTTCTTCATGTACTCCGCTGCTCGGCGGCCGATTTCATCCGGCGACAAGTCCTCTTTGTGAGTCGCGATGGTCCAGGTGTGGCCGAACGGATCGGTGACAGTTCCAGAACGGTCGCCGTAGAACTGGTCCTGTAACGGCCGCAGCACCTTGGCTCCGGCCGCAATGGCTTTTGCGATCACGGCGTCCGAATTCTTGACGTAAACCATCAGACTCACCGGCGAGCCACCGAGCGACTCCGGACCGCGAAAGCCCATTTCCAGGTGCTCGTCCGCCAACATCACGGGTGAATCGCCAATCTTGATCTCCGCATGTCCCACCGAGCCGCCCGGCCCTTTCATGCGCATCAACTCGGTGGCTCCAAACACTTGCTTGTAAAACTCGATCGCGCGCGCCGCACCCTTGACGATGAAGTACGGCGTCACGCTGTGGTAACCATCGGGAATCGGTTTGACGGACATGCTCGTTCTCTTCCTGTTCCGAAGTAAGTTCAGGTCCAGTGGGATGTGTCACAGGACACTCGTTAAACGGTGGTCGCTGGGGACTTCTTCCGACGTCGGCTGACTTTCTTGGCATTGGCTCGAGTGGCTGGGGATTTTGGTTTGGTTTTCGAGGTCGTCAATTCGCCGCGTTGGCCGAGCTCCGCCATCCAACGACGAGTTCCAAACCGGCCAGCCAATAGGCCAGCGATCGTGAACTGCTGGTCAAGTGTAGGCCATTCGATTTCGCTACCGGGACTGAGGATATCGACACGGGCCAAGTCTTTTGGTGAAGCTTCGCTCAATCCCTGGAGCAAATCCACGGGAACGCTCAGCGTGCTCCCCTTATTCAATTCGAGGACCACGCGCCGCGTGCGGTGGTCGTACTGCACCGAGGTCGCGAGCGGTTCGGTGCGCAGTTCTTCTTCGCCGCGTCTCGTGGCCTCGGTGATTTGTCGTTCGATCTCCGCCTCAGTGAACTCGAAGCGGCCCCATTGAACGGTCTTGCGCGTTTTGTTGACCGAGATGTTGCTAGCCATGAATTCGGTTCCAGTGTTTCAAAAGCATTTCGTTATGCTGCGTCACGATCCGCAACGCGGCCCGCTGTTGTTCCGGCGAGGCATGTTTCACGGTCCGAAGTTGGCATGACGTTCGTTGTTTTCGCCGGAATGATACCACGCGAGGTCATTCATTTCTCGCTCTTCGAGCGTTTGCGAATTGTGTGAAATCCCATGCGTCGCGGTTCGGGTTTCGGCGTGGTCGTCAGTTGCCGAATTGCGGCCACGATCTGTTGGATGGATTTGTCGTGGCCGGCGACCTTCCGTTCGAGCTGATTCAACTTGACCGCCAACTCCTGATGTCCCAGCAGCAAATGCCGCAGCTTGACGAACGTCCGCACTACGAACACGCTCATCTCAATCGCCTGCGGCGAGTTCAACACCGTCGCCGCCATGAACGCTCCGTGCTCGGTGAAGGCGAACGGTAGGAACTTGCGATGCTGGCCGCGCCCCGCCTTTAAGATCACAGATTGTGATCTTAAAGACTCGGACTCCTGGTCATTGAGTTGGAACATGAAGTCGTCGGGGAACCGGTCTAAGTTCCGCTTGACCGCCTGATTTAAGACCCTCGTGGGCGCGCCGTACAATGCCGCCAAGTCGTTGTCCAAAATGACTTTCTGGCCATGTACTGTTTTGATGAGCGGCTCGAATTGTTCGAGAACAATCAGCTTCGAGTTGCGCGACATGAGGTGATTCTCGGACTGGTTCTCTGGCGTTAAGGTCACAATCTGTGACCTTAAACGATGCAGTCACAAATTTTGACCGCATCCAGTTTCGTTTCTTCAGCCATCGCCAAAGGTGGCGTCATCGACTTCCGCTGGCGTGCATTGCGAACACGACGTATCTCATGCTTTGCTTCAAATGAGCGAGCCTCAACTTTGAACGAGTCCACTCGAAGGAACCGTCGTCGAGCATGTCGAGCCACCGCCACCGCGCTTCTTCCGGCAGCAGAACTTCGAGCACAATCGGTCGAGCCCGAACCATTGGCCGGTCGGGAGGGCGGCGATCGCGAGCAGGGCCATGATCTCGATGAAGTTCTTGTTGACGATGAAGCTGTGCTCCGGGCCGGGAGCTTCCGGGACGCCGGGCCACGGGGGCATGGCGAGGTAGAACATCGTCAGCATCACCGCTCCGCCGAACGCGGCGTAGCGCGTGCCGAGTCCGGCCAGCAGCAGCACGCCGAGGATCGTCAGGCCCCACATCGTTTGCTGATTGATGCGCTCGACAGGCGCGGACGGCAGACGCACGGGGCCGCGAGCGAGTTGCTCAGCCGACAGCAGTTTTTGCGCCGAGACTTTCAGTTCCCCCTCTAACGCCTTCACCGGGCCGACCAGTTTTCCTCGGAGTTGTTGCAGTTCGTTCCATTGCTTCTGCAAGTGTTCGCGCGGGAACTGCATCGGCGATTGCTTGTTCGCTGTGGCCAGGTTCTCTTCGTAGCGCTGCAGGTTGTTGCGATAGATTTCGATCTCGCCGAGCCGCTTTTCGTCGATGGTCCCTTTGTGCTGCGGGTACTCACGCCCGGCGATTTCCGGGTTGCCAATCAGCGTTGCTCCGAGCTTCTCTTTGACGCCGATGCTCTTGGGATCGGTCGCGATTTTGTAGAGCCGGTTGACCGCGTCGCGATATTTCTTGACCGACTCCTGCTGCTCCGCCGACGCTGACTCGTTGAGCTTTGCCAGATTCAGCAACGCATCCCGTTCGGCGAGCAACATGCGGCCGCTGCCGGGACAGATCAGCCGGTTCGCATTCTCGTCGAATTTCGCGACCTTGGCCAACTCTTTTGGGATCAAGACGCCCGCCGGCAGAGCGGCCAATTCGACGCGAAAGCCCGAGACGCCGTTCAACAGCCGAGTCAATTCTTTCTTCTGCCCGTCGTCCAAGCCGTAATGAGCTTCAAACTGCTTGGCCCAGTCGTCCCACTTGGCCGCGACCTTGTCTCGGTCCAGCCAATTCAGGTCATCGGGATCGCCGGTCATCTTGCGAAACGTTTGCCGAAACGGCCCTTGAGCATTCTTGAGATAGCCCTCGGCCGACCACGGCGTCGACGTTTGCAACGTCTCAAACTTCCACAAGCCTTCGTACAAGAACTGCCAGCCGATCGAGAGCCGCAGAGCGACAATCAGGGCGATGGCGACAGAGCAACATTTTCTGGAGTCAGTCATTCGTCATTCCAAAACAGGACGTCCGCTGGGACGCCCAGATTGATTGGCTGCAACCTCCCGCTCTTGGCTGGAGGCGGGATGAGCAAAGCCGAAACCGAGAGATGATTAGAGCAATATCTTTGGGCCAATTCGACTCCCCCGACGAAGAACGCGGTGGAGAGTGCATCAGCCTCCGCGGCGGTCGGTGCGAGAACCGTCACCGACAGCATGTCATCGACCGGCCAGCCAGTGCGCGGGTCGAGGATGTGGCCATAGCGTTTTCCCTCGAAGCGAAAATGTTGCACGGCCGTGCCGCTGGTCGCGAGCGCCTGATCACGCAGCAAAATCGTGGCGAGCCGACGCTGCGGCAACAGAGGATTCCGCAGCCCGACCGGCCAGCCGGGCAGCCCGTTGTGACCGCCTCGCGCGATCACGCTGCTGTGCCCGCCTTGAAGCAGCCACTCGGTGAGTTCGTGTTCGTTGAGGATTTCAGCCGCGCGGTCGAGCGCATATCCTTTGCCAATGCTGCCGAGGTTCAGTTCGACTCCAGGACCGTCGAATGCGATTGACGTGTTAACCGCTGACTCTTGGCGAGCGGGGGGCGTGAGCACTCCGGTTGCCTGGGAGTCTGTCGACGCTCTATCAATTGGGAGACTAACGTCCCCCGCTCGCCTGTGCGTGACGTCAATCGTGGGAAACGTGACGTGTTGCATCCCGACCAGCGCCAGCCGCTCGGCTAACTCCGCCTCCGTGGGCAAGCGCACCTCATTCCGGCACTGCCGCCACAGAGCGATCAGCGAGCCAGACGTCGGATCGAAGCAGCCGTCAGTCTCGCGCCAAATCTCGCGAGCACGGCACAGCAACTCAAACAACCGCTTCTCGACCTGCACCGGCCGAGACGCCGCGACTCGGTTGAACTGCGACAACTCCGTGTTCGGCCGATACACGCTCATCTGGTCTTCAAGCCAATGCACGACATCCAACGCTTCGCTAGCCCACCGCAGCGGTTGCCGAGGATCATCCTCGCGAATCGCATTGAGGATCACGGCAAAGTCGGTCGCCATCGCGGAAGTCGCCAAGCGAATCGTCGCTCCGCTGCTCGGTTCGCGACGCGGCTCACCGGCGTCACCGAGAATCGCATCGCCCGTTGCTTGGCCAACAGCGACGACCTCATCGCGCAGAACGCGTCCAACAAGGAAGTCACGGCGGCTGGCGATGGGGTCGGACATTTGGAGTACGGTGGCTCGACACCGCTCTGGTTCGCGGCGGAGCCGCTTTCTCTCACGAACAGTTGATCAACGAATCCAAAAGCGGCTCCGCCGCAAGCGAAAGCGGCAATTCATTGCCGCACTCCAAATCTAACGCGCGCGCCACAAGACATCATCCGTGATCCCCAGCTTCGCCTGCGTCTCGGCGATGTCCTTTTTGAACCGCGCGGCGTCAACTGGATACCCGGCCGTCGACTTCAGGCCAGGGATATACTCGGTCCAGAACTGATTGAAGGCCTCCATCGACAGTTCGCGGACGTACTTGCAGACCAGCGAGGCCAGCGCGACCGGGAAGTTCGCTTCGGCCTTCATCTGAAATCTCAGTTCGCTTGAGCCGACGCGATACACGCTCCGCTCGCGGGACTCCCCGACGGCGAAGACCATCCGGTCGTCGAGAACTTCTGCCAGTAAATCGTCGTACCGATTTCGGCCGCCATGCTTGTCGCAGATCACGAGCGTCGGCTGTTCGTCATCCGGGTTCCAGACCGAGCGTAACAATTCCATACTGATCCGCGACAGTGCGAGAGCTTTGTTGTCAGCAAATCGAGTGAGTGCGTTGAAACATTCCGGCTGCACGATCTCGCTGCGAATGGCCTTGAGAGTCACGCCGCATCGCTGGCAGCAGCCAAGCCACTTTGTCGCGATGTCGCTGATCAATGAGGCATCAACTTCGGTCGGCAGCGACAGGTCACGGTCGACGAGCCACGGTGGGGTTTGGGATTTGAGATTTGAGATTTGAGATTTGGACTCTGAGCATTGAGCTCTTAATTCGTCACTCAACTCAACGAGCGTCACCGGCGAGCGATCCAACAATCGCAGTGCGCTCAGCACCGACTTCTCCAACGCCGCGAGCCCCTTCCCCGGCGAGTAAACCTGCTTCGAGTCAGCGACCTGCAACTTGAGCGGCTCTTTGGTCGGTGCCTGCTGGGCGACGTCCGCCATCGCGGCCCACAAATCGTATTCGCGAGGTGAGCCGGGTACTTCCCAAGCCGTGACGGTGACGACCAACGGCCCCAGGTTCGGCCCGTATCCGGCTTCGTCCATTCCGAGCAACAGACCCATCGAGGCATCATCCTTGGGACACCGAGTGTGCTTTGTCGCTCACGACTTTCGCCGACGGGAACGCTTGGCGGGCGCGCGAGCCGGCGGCGAAATACGCAGCTTCAATCCTGGCAGCAGCGGTGTTTCGTAGATTGCATCGGGAGGATATTCACGGACGTCCCAATCCCCGCGAGCGCGCCGATACGCCGACAGCGTCGGTCGCCGGGAATCCTGGCGAATGTCGATCACCCAATACTCCTGGATTGACGGGACTTGCCAATACAACGAGACATTGCGGAATAAGTCCTTGTCGACGGAGTCACCTCGCAACACCGCGCCGACGATAAACGGTTGGGCCTCGCGCCAGTCGTCGTCCGGGCCGTCCGCGTAAACCGCCAAATCGGGTTCGGGAGCGGTGGTTTTCTCTTCGCTCACCACGAACACGCGGGCACGATCGGTTACGTAGCCGACAACGTCGGGATTCGACTGCTGGTATCCATACAACTGAAAGAGAATGTGCTTCTCAACGACGTCATGTTCTGGATTCGGAGCGGGCGACACGTACAACCTCCCGAAGATGACCTCGTAGTCGTAGCCGGGACGATACTCGGCGTGTTCCAACTCCTCGCCGGTGACGAGTCGGCCGTGACTCTTGGGGCCGAAGCGAACGGTGGTGGTCAGCATCGTCTGATCCTTCCGGGAGAGTGCATTAACGGGATGCTGGAAGTCTAAACCGTGAGACACCCACGTCCAGTCTCGCCACGAGTCATCGGGCCTGTGACCGAGGCATCTCGCGTCGGCACGGATGCGGGACACATCCACTACCCGTCATTGAGCCATCAAACTGCGAACGTGGACCGCGACGGTCTTGGCGACTAAATGATTGCCCGCGCGGTCCACATGAATGACGTCGCGGGGCAGGAACCTCTCGACCGCCCAGCGGCCGGTCGCCTCGAAGAGCGGCACGAGGTCCACGCAAGGGACGTCGGCCTCGAAAGCCACTTGCCGCATCGCTTCTTGATACGGCAGACGCCACGTCGGTTGGCCGAGCAGTTGGCGTTGATCGGGCCAGACGATCAAGACGACTTCGCAATCCTGTCGCCGGCAGGTACCGATCATCGCGTGCAGGTTGTCGGCGAAGTCAGACAAGCTCACACGCGGCGTCCAGGTCGCGTTCGGTTCGATGTAATTCCAACTCGCCTGCTCGGCCCAGCGAGATTCCTCATGCGCCGCTTGCTGTTGAGCCGACTGCATGCGCCGGGAAAGCAGCCAACGCCAAGCTCGACTGTGGTCGAGCCACGAGGTCGCTGCCGAGGGCCCCGCAAGCTGCGCGTGTTCTTTGTCGGCCAAGCCGTCCCAGCGCCAGCCATCGTTGTTGCCGAAGGTGATGACGGCGAGATGCGGTCGCCATTTCGCTAATTCCACCACGAGCCGTTGTCTGCCTTGGTAGCTGGTGTGTCCGGGGATGCCGGCGTTGAGCACCTCCACAGCATGGGAAGTGGTGGAAAGACTAGCCGGACGCGCCAGCGAGGGATTGATCGCGTCGTCGTGATGCGGTCCCTCGCTCGCGCTTCGGGCTTGTGTGCTGGTCAGGTGATCGCCGTTGGGCCGTTCTTTGTCCAACAGCGTCTGCAACTGATTCGGCCAAGCATCGGCGAAGTCGACTCCGAACCCGAACGTCGTACTGTCTCCGAAGCACAGCACTCGGACGCGGTTGCTCGATTCCGCCACGGAGACCTCGCGGCTGCGCATCCCATGGCTGTTGGACATCACGCCGCCCCACCACGTCCCGCGATCTGGGGGAGCAGCGAGGTTTGGTTTCAACCGCCAAAAGCAATCGGCGTCGGGCTCGAAAATGCTCTGCCCCGCCTGGTTTCCCAGGAACACGATGAGCTGCTCAATCTGGCGAAATCGCCGGGCAATCTCGAGGTCCGACACGAAACAGCGAACCGCCAGTTCGGCAAGAAGCAACAAAGTCACTAACGGAAGCACGGCGAATGCACACCGCTTCCAGAGCGTTACTTCTTTCCGACGGGAACTACTGCAAGCACTAGTTTGCTTCCCGATGGGCGTATTTCGGACGGAGCCCCGCCGCATTTCTCGAAAAATCGACACGTCCATCTAGGCACTCCGCCGCGACACAGACCGTTGCCACTTCGCCAATCGGTTCGTACAAACAACCGGCTTATAATCGGCTCAAGCGCATTGACCCAAGACGGCTTTCTGACGGTGAGTCTGCGAGGTGCGAGATGCGAGAAACGCCGGATTCTGCCTCGCTCGACAAAGGTTTGACCCGTAAGATGCGTCGCCGGTGTGTTCGCCTTCTGCGGTCCGATGTTGCTCCGAAGTTTCGGGCGAAAGGAGACAAGTGCCTTTCGAAAGAAAGGAGGTATGCCATGCAACAATCTGGTTTGCAGAGTGAGACTGTTTCCTCGGCCGCACGAGCAGGTTTTGCCGCGCGTCCACCTTCGCAATCCTGGGAACAGGTGCCCTTGGCGGATGCTCCTCAAAGCTTCGTTTGGATTTGGGCCAAACCTTTCCAGCTTCCTCAAAGTCTGATTGTCCGGATTCCGGACGAAACTTGGCAAACCGTCGCCCAGAGCTTGACGATGCGGAGACTCCTGCGGTCGGTCGGAGTCGACCCCGCAGACGTGTCGACGTGGCAACTTTATGGGTTGACCTATCACGCCCTGAATGGCACATCGCCTCTCTTGGATCAGGCGATTCCCTTACCCGTGCCCGGCGTGGATCCCAGTATCACAGTTTACGTCGGTGTCCCTCAATTCAGCCCAATGCAGTTCAGTCCGATGGCACCGATGGCTTCACCCGCTGTCGTGGAAGACAAACATCTTTCGGACTTGTTCGATCGGATCGATGTCGAGTGGAACACAGTCCTCGAAATTGAAAGCAATCTGGAACGACTCAGAAAGGTGCTCGTCGACATGTCGGGCAGGCTCAAAGGGCTGAACCGGGACTTGTCGCCGGACGAACGTTTGTATTCGAACAACCAGGACAAGCAGGACTGGCTCGACGCCCGGCGGTGGTTGCGCGACGCTGACAATCGGATGCGGAGTTGTGTCAAAGACTACGACATTGGCGATACCAGCTTGGCCGGACAACGAAAATGGGTCGACCAGATCCATCAGCAATTCATCGTCCCGCGCCTGAGATTCGATGGGATGGAGCAAGCTTTGAACACCTTCGAGTTCTACCGCAAAATGGTCATGACCTTGCAGACCAAGATGAACAACGCCTATTTAAATTCCCAGCAAAAC
>CAYSHJ010000084.1:0-2374 GCA_964430385.1 uncultured Planctomycetaceae bacterium | reverse complement strand
CTCGGCGTCCATGAAGTCACTCAAGCCGAGTATGAGAAGGTGATGGGGATCGGAAAAAACCCCTCCCACTTCGCTCCGATGGGTGCGGGGAAAGACGCTGTCGCCAGGATGGATACGACCAGACACTCGGTGGAAATGGTAAGTTGGAACGACGCGGTGGAGTTCTGTATGACACTCAGCCAGCAGGAGAAACTCAAGCCGCCCAGATTTGAACTTCGCGCTGGCGAAACTGTGACAATCGACGGCACCGGCTACCGCTTGCCCACGGAGGCGGAATGGGAGTTTGCCTGCCATGCGGGAACCACCGCGAAGTACTGGAATGGCGACAATGACGAAGACTTGATGCGGGCCGGCTGGTTCTGCATGAACTCCAGTGGCCGGACGCATGTGGTGGGCGAATTGAAGGCCAATCCGTTCGGGCTCCACGACATTCACGGCAATGTCTGGGAGTGGGTTCACGACTGGTGGGAACCGACCTACTACGGGCAGTTTCAAGAAAATCCCGCACTCGACCCAAGCGGCCCATCCTCCGCCGTTCCGCTGCGCGTGATTCGGGGCGGCAATTGGTCCGACCTCTCCGCCTTCTGCCGCGCGTCGTTTCGCCTCGCGTCCCGTCCGACGAACCGTTACCACCACTTCGGTTTTCGGGTGTCGCTGGTGTCTGTGTTGCCGCGGGTCGGTCCTCCGTGACCTCTGTCTCTCTGTCCTCTGGTCTCTGTCTTCTCTGAATGGGGTGCAGGGGCGGTAGCCCCTGTTCGCGCAACAAAACAAAACTCCGTAGCCGAAATCGTGAGATTTCGGACGGAACGTGGCGCTGAAAATCAATCGCACTGAAGTCTCACGACTTCGGCGAGGTGACGGTCGCCTTCCTGTTTTTCAACGGGCTGTCAGGGCACTGCCGCTGCACTTCGTTTCCGTTCCTCCTCGGCCTGCATCCGCAGCACGATGTCGGCGCCCGAATCCTCGACTGCCACGCGAAATAGCTTCGCGGCGCACTTGGGCTGTTTGAGTTGCAATAGGCGGTGACCAAAGACAAACGCCGTATAGCCACGGATGGTGGTGGGGAGTTGCCCCTCGGGATCAGGCATTCCAATAGAGGGCCCGATTGCCGGCCGATTCTTGCCCGAACCACTGTCCGTCGCGCGGCGCGAGGCAGCCTGTCGGATCGACGCAAAAAGGCCGGAACGTGACTACGGCACCGAGGTGTCGATCTTTTCGTAGATATGACGCAAGCCATCCCCGATCGCGTGCAACGATGCGATGCACCCCATGATCAGCAGTGCCATGAGCAAGGCATATTCCAGGGCCGTTGCTCCGTCCTCCGCGACCAAGATTTTTTTCAGGAGACTCATCGGTTCAAGTCCGGCTGTGGATGTCTCGACAACTGTGAGGGGCTTGGAAGATGCGTCCTCAAGGAGGTCTCCCAACAAAAGGGAAATTTAGCGCATTCGCTTTAGCCTACGTCACGGTTTGTGCGAGTCAAACCGGTTGTTCAATGAAACCGCTACGCGGCAGTAACTGACTCAGCCCCTCCTGTTCAATCTGGACTCGCCGAAATTCGACCGATACCGTGTCCCCACGTTCCTTCAATTCCGTCGACGACCAGCGTCGCTTTTCACCCTACAAGCGTGGGCTGCATATTCCTCAATCTCCGGCGATCACGCAGTGACCTCAACGTCCGCCACGTCCCTTGAGCTGATCGCCGTGACCAGCTTTGGTCTCGAAGCGGTGGTCAGTCGTGAATTGAAACAGCTCGGGTACGAGCGGCAAGCGATTGAGGACGGCAAGGTCACATTCGTCGCTGACGCGGCGGCGATTCCTCGCGCGAATCTGTGGCTGCGGAGTGCCGAGCGTGTGCTGGTGAAAGTCGGCGAGTTCGAGGCGTTCGACTTTGGTGAATTGTTCGACCGCACGCAGGCTCTGCCGTGGGACGCCTGGTTGCCCGTGCAGGCGTACTTTCCCGTGCGTGGTCGCTCGGTCAAATCACAGTTGCACAGTGTGCCGGATTGTCAGGCAATCGTGAAGAAGGCGGTCGTCGAACGGCTGAAGCAGCGATACCACCGCGTGTGGTTCGAAGAGAATGGGCCGCAATTCGCGATCGAGGTCTCGCTGCTGAAGGATCGCGCGACGCTGACGCTCGACACATCCGGACCGGGATTGCACAAGCGTGGCTATCGCAAGCTGGTCGGCGAAGCACCGCTCAGAGAGACGCTCGCCGCAGCTTTGGTACAGTTGAGTCACTGGAACGCCGCGCGCTTTTTGCTCGATCCGTTTTGTGGCAGCGGCACGATCCCGATCGAGGCCGCGCTGCTCGGCCGCCGCATCGCGCCGGGACTGCACCGCTCGTTCGCGGCCGAAGAGTGGCCAAGCATTT
>CAYSHJ010000083.1:0-6334 GCA_964430385.1 uncultured Planctomycetaceae bacterium | reverse complement strand
CCAGTGACCGTCCAGCAGGCCGCGTACGGCATCGGCGATCGGTTCGTTGAAGTCATCGCCGTCGACGAGCACTGTATACAAGCCAGTGATGCTGCCCTGTTCGCCGCAGCCGCTCCGTTCGACCAGTTTCGACAACGTGCTAAACGTGCTCGGCGGAAAGCCGCGGGCGGCCGGCGGCTCGCCGGCGGCGAGGCCGACTTCTCGCTGAGCCTGTGCGAACCGCGTTAGTGAATCGACCAGCAAGCAGACGTCACGGCCTTGATCTCGGAAGAACTCGGCGATCGCGGTACCCAAGTGAGCAGCTCGCAGTCGCAACGTTGGTGCTTCGTCACCCGTTGCGACGATGACGACGCTCCGTGCGAGTCCTTCGGGGCCGAGGTTTCTTTCGACAAATTCTCGAACCTCGCGGCCGCGCTCTCCGACCAGCACGACGATGTTGACATCGGCCGTGCTGCCGCGAGCCATCTGTCCCAACAGCGTGCTTTTGCCAACACCGCTGCCCGCGAAGATGCCGACTCGTTGACCTTTACCGCACGTCAGCAATGCATCAATCGCGCGAACGCCGGTGGCCAGTGGCTCCGAGATGCGACGACGCGACAGAGCCGCGGGAGGATCGCCAATCGACCGGCGGCGATGTGGCAGAGCCGGCTTCGCACCGCCGTCGATGACGCGGCCACGAGCATCAAAGATGCGACCCAACATCTGCTCGCCGACTCGAATCTGCGGAGCAGACACTCGCAGCGACACGGAATCGCCGCGTCGCAGGCCGGAAACTTCTTTGAAGGCGACCAGCAAAGTTTCGTGATCGCGGAATCCGACAACTTCGGCGTCCGCGAGACGATGTGGTCCTCGATGAATCCGACACAGCGCGCCGACCGGCACCGGGAAATCGGCAACGGCGACCGTCAGGCCGCTCAGCCGAGTCACGCGGCCAGTCAGCCCAACAGGAATGATGTCAGCAACTCGATCAGCGACAGCCCACATGCGGTAACATTCCTTTTCGCTGACGATGCGACTCAAACGTCGTCCGACAATAGTTCCTCGGCGATTCGATCCAAAATCGTTTCCAACCGAGCGTCGATGACACCCTGAGTGGTCTCAACAACACATCCGCCGCGCGCGATCACATCATCGCGGACGAAGAGGATGTCGTTGGACAGACCACTTCGCTGCGATGCGGCGGTCTGCTCAATGACGTCACAGTCGTCCGGATGACAGCGAACGCGAATGTGCTCTGCGCCGACGGCCCAGTCCAGCGCGGTCCGCATCAAGTCAACGGTCGCTTTCGGATCAACGGCCAACGTGCGTCGGAGCAGTCGCTCCGCAATCGCGATTCCAAGTTTCACAGTCTCATGCTGGAATTGATCGAGCCACCGATCTCGTCGCGTCTGGAGTTCGTTCAACGCCGCTTGGAGAACAGCCTGCGCGGCTGACAACGATGAACCTGTCTCGGCGTCCGAACACTGGGGCAGCAGTGGTGGCGTTTCTACATTCGGCGCCGTGGCGTTGTTGAAGTCGAGCGGCTGGAAGCGAGCCCGCTCGTGCGGCTCATTCGACAGCTCCGTCAATGTGACGCGTCGACATTGTTGCGTTCCGTCGAGTTGCGCGGCCTTGAGCACTCGCGTGCGAGCGATCTTCATGCAAAGGCCCTCCGCGTCGAATTTGGCGGACGGTGTTTCGACTGCTGTTCCGTCGGAGCTGCCGTCGGTTCGCTCGAGGTGTCGTCGATGCCGTGCTCAATCTCTGGATTTTCAGGTGAAATCGACGCCAGTGTTCCGGCAATGTTCCGTTCACGACCGCTAATACTCGGTGACCACGGACCTCCTGTCGCGCCAACTTCGGTCGCTTGGTGATTCCATGTCGACTGGCTCGACGCGCGATGCCAGACAGATCGAGCGATTTCGGCAACGAGTTCGTTCGCGACGTCGCCGAGCGATTTCAAGCGACGGATGATGTCGACTTGCAGGGACGCCGGCAGACAGGCGAGCGTGGCCGAAACATGTCGAGCGGGAAGGCGAGTCAATAGGACGGCGATCGTTTGTGCTCGTTCGTCCTTCAACACGCCGGCGAGTCGCTGCGGGTCGAGTTGTTGGAGTTGGTCAATGTCGTTGATTGCTTGGGCCCGGCTGTCGCGCGAGCACGAGGGAGATTCGCAGTGCGGCAACGGCTGAGGTTGCTCGATCGAGTGCGGCTTGCGCGATTCCGTCATCACGACCGGACTCGACGTCTCGACGTTGCTGCTGATCGTCAACGATTGCGGCGGCAAAGTCGGACTTTGTGGAACAACGGCATTGCCGGAACGAGTCGCTCGTCGGCGCGGCCGAGGCACGGAAGCGACCAGCAACACGCTCAGTGCGGCACAGATGACGTGAGGCCATGCGGCGAATGGCGTTTCGTCCGCAGCCTGGTTGAAGGGAGTGTCGCCGGCGATCGGGACGACGGCCACTTGTGCGGACGGATGATCGTTTCGCAAGAGGCAGATCACGAACTTTCGCAGCCGCGTACACTCAGATTCTTGGACGAGTTCGCTGCTGGTTCCGTGAGGTGACACCACCAAAAAGGATTGATCTTCGTCGAGAATTCGCTGCGCGGTGACGGCGTCGAAATACCTGGATGGGACAGACACCGTGACTTGCCAGCCAGGCTGATTCGCCGCGTGTTGATTCGATGTGACCTGAACCTGAATGTCCGGAATGTGTGCGAGCGCGGTCGCGATTTTGGTTTCGAGTTGCTTCGCGAGTCGCTCTTGTTGCCGGTGGTGTTGTTGCTGGCTGACAGCCGAATCGTGCTCGTCGGTGATCGCGAGACCGGTCAATTGATCGAGGACAACGACATCTTGCGGGTCTAGGTCCGGAACCAGGCTGGCGACGACGGTTCGCAGTGACTGAACGAGCTGCGGCGTGAGGTCGTGTCCGTCGCGAGGCGTCACGTTGACGGTGGCGGTGACTTTAGAACGGCTCGAAAAAGGCGTCTTGTTCTTGCTTCGCGCCCAAATCACGTCGGCATCGGCAATCGCAGGGATCGCTCGGATGACTCGTTGCAGGTCGCGGCGCAGGGCAATGTCCTTGAATTGTTCGCGCTCCTCGTGCGTCGTGAAAAGATTCGAGCGGGAGAGTTGTTTTTCCAGCTCGCTTTCGGAGTCGGCATCGTTCGAGTGGCTCTTCGGTAGTTGCGCTTCATAGCGAGTGATTTGCGACTTTGGCACGTACAGCCGTTGGCCGTCGACGCGAGATTCTCGCAGGCCGCTTTTGCGCCACGCAGCTTGAATGGCGGTGAGTTCAAGTTTGGAGAACTCACGTCCGCCGCGAACCGACTCCCAGACGTTCTCATTCGCATGATTCAACAACAAAAGAAACCCGACCGCGCTCGCACACAGAACGGCCGCCAAGGCGAAACGCTGTCCACGCGGCAAGCGTCGCCAGCATTTTACGATCGAGGCCATCTGTCGTCGCACATCATCCATGAACGCGCCGCCCGCAAGTGGGCTTGGTCGGGAAGCCGTCGTCCTGACGGCCGGGGACAGGGGACAGGGGACAGGGAACAGGGAACAGGGAACAGGGAACAGGGGACAGGGGACAGGACGTAACATGCAGCAGACACAAGACGAAAATGACTCCTGTCTCCTGTTTCCTGTCTGCTGACCTACGCGACCTTCAAGTTTGATCCCGGTCCGCCGCGCGGCGGATACCCGTACTCGCGCAGCTTGCCGGAGAGTGTTCGCAGGCCGATGTCCAGTGATTGGGCGGTCTTCTCACGGTTGCCGCCACAACGAGCGAACGTGGTTTCGATGAGTTGTTGTTCCATGTCGGCCAATGTCATGCGCGGCGTGTCGATGAAGTTCCCGTCTTCGGGATTGGCAAGCCACGGCAGCACCAAGTCCTCCGTGAGATCGGTGCCGACGGCCAAGATAGCCGCGTTTTGCAGCACGGTGTACAGCTCGCGAACGTTGCCCGGCCATAGGTGTTGTTTCAGGCATGTGACCGCCTCGGGAGTGAGGTGCGGTCGTGGCTGATCCTCCTGCAACGCCCAACGTACGAAGAACTGTTCGGCCAGCGGTTCGATATCCTCCGGTCGGTCACGCAATGGCGGGACAAAGATTCGTTGAGCATTCAGCCCGCGGGTCAGGATTTCGACTCCCAGCGTTTGCCGAGTGGCCAAATCGAGATTGAGATGCGTGGCCGCGATGATGCGGACCACGGGACGGTGTTGACCTTGCGAGCCGTCGGTGAGTTCTTGCTGTCGCGCGGCGAAGCGACACAGCGGCTTGTGCAGCGCGACGGGCAGCGTGTCGAAATCATCGAGAAACAGCGTTCCGCCCACCGGACGCGGCAGCGTTTCCAGCGACAGAGTGGGGATCGTCTGAGCCTCGCCGATGCTCACGCACAGCAGTTCGTTGAGCGACTCCAACGTGAGTGACCGGCTGTGAACTCGCACGAATGGCTGCTCCGCCCGTGAGCTTTCTTCGTGAATCGCGTTCGTCAGAAGACTGGTGCCGGTTCCGTGCTCGCCACACACCAAGATTGGCGTGTCAAGCAGAGCGGCCTCTTGCACGGCTGTGAACAATTCCTGCATCGGGGGACTGGCACCCAAGACGTCTCGCAAGGAGTGCAGCCGTGCGGAAATCTGATTCGTTTGCTGCGTCGGGATCCGTTCGGCTTGACGAATCGCCAGGCTGAAGAGCGTTCGCCAAATCTCGCGCGAAACGCTTTCGGTGCGAATGACAGACACTCGCGAACCGACCTCTTCCGTTTGCAATGTTCCCGTAAAGGCGGTCGGGTGTCCGTCCGCAGCCAGCACGATGAGCTGTGCTCCTCGGCGATTGTTGACCAATGCTGTGGCCAGCTCTCGCTCCAGCCGCAGCCTCTGATCGGCGGATATCCCGGCCTGCGACCAGGCCAAGCTGTCAATGATGACCAGCGAGTATGGTTCACGCGACAGGTGCTCAATCGCTCGCTCCAACTGTGTCGCGACATCGACTGACGCCAACTCGGCGGCCAATCGTCCGATCGATTCGCGGAGTGTGTCATCGGCAACGCACATCAAAACCCGAGCGGCTCCCAAAACGGGGCCGGCTGGATTTCCGGCGGAAACAAACTCGGAACGCAAAGGCGGAAAGTGCATGGCAGTGGTCCGTGGATTCAGACGGGATATGAGGCCAGTCGCGCGATCGCGGCGACATTGGCTGGGACGAACAGGGTGGGACGTTGGGGCTGGTGTCGTCTTCGCAAAATGGACGCGCGAGGACGCGGAGAGGGAAGGATCAATCGCCCGAGCGGGCTGAGGAAGGGACGCCTGACCACAGATCGTGGCCAAGCGCGGGTGTGATAACTGCAATGGTCTCAGCGAGTCAATTCGTCTTTTGAACTGTTGACCGACAAAAAAAAGAACCCTCGGATCGCTCCGAGGGTTCTTGTTGAGAAACTGATTGTTCCGGCCGTCGCAGCGACAGCCGGTCGGAAAACTAGCTTCGGAGACCGAAGAGGTTCGCAAGCTTGCTCTTCGTCATCGTCTGCTGCTTTTGCAGCCGTGACGGGAAGAAAGCCTTGGGTTCTTCGGGAGGTGCCGGAGCCGGAGCCGCGTCCTTCGTCTCAGCCGGAGCTGGTGCGGGCGCCGCGGTCGGAGCCGCACCGCACGAACCACAACCAGCCGCACCGCAACCCGTCGAACCGCAGCCCGTCGAGCCGCAGCTATCGCAGCAGCCATCGACGATCTCATAGCCACAAGCCCTCAGAGCTTCTTCAGCCTGACGGCGGACACCCTTATCGCAGTCCGCGAGAGCGGCCGTCAAAGCCTGCGTCAACTCGGCCGAGCAGCAGCAAGGATTCTTACGGAGCTGATCACCAATCTCGTCGGCCGCTTCCCAACGAACCCGTTCATCGCAGTCATTCAGACCATGGACGAACGCGGACATGATCTCAGGATGGCAGACGCAACTGAACTTGTCGCCCAACTTGTCGAGAGCCTTCCTACGATCCTTGGCATAGCAAGCGGTTTGAGATTGATAGATCAGGTGAGCAATCACGCAGCACTCGTCCGCATAACGGTCGCAGCAGCCAGCGGCGTTGTTGCAGCAGCTGTTGGCGTTGTTGCCACAACCCGCGTTCGCGCCACAGGCATTGCTACTCGGAGCGGCACAACTCGGACCCATGGCGCCAGGAGCGCAGCAGGCCTTTGGGGCACACGGAGCAGCACAGTTCGGCGCACAACCGTTTTTGCCACATGCATTCGCACAGGCGTTCGCCGCGGGAGCGGCACAGTTCGGCGCACAACCGTTTTTGCCACATGCATTCGCACAGGCGTTCGCCGCGGGAGCGGCACAGTTCGGCGCACAACC
>CAYSHJ010000082.1:0-7599 GCA_964430385.1 uncultured Planctomycetaceae bacterium | reverse complement strand
GAGGCGATGGTCAAGATTCTGGGAATGCTCGGCCCCGCGTCGGAACTGGCGGGCGAGTACCGCCGCAAGCTGGCGACCGCGTGGTATTGAGATCGTCACACGTCTGGGACACGATTGATCAAGCTGCGGCGGCGTCGCGTGTGCCCGGCAGGTAATGGCGGGTGGTCAGCAGATGGATGGCCGCCGTGAGCCCGTGCAAGGCCTCGTCGATCTGTTGCGTTTCGCGGAGCACTCGCAGATTGTCGCTGAGCACGCCTTGCAGTTCGACTAGCTTGCCCTCGCCGCGTGCGATGCTGGCCAAAGTTTGGATAAACGCAGCGAAGTCGTCTCGCAGTGAGAAGGCTCGTTCGAGCGTCGCCTGGATGTGGGCCAGGTGCTGTTCCTGTTTCTGATCAACCAGAGCCAGCGACTGTCGCAGTCGTTCTTCGTGGGCGGCGTCGTAGGCTTCGTGACGTTGTTGCAACACTTCGAGCGCGCCTTGCCAAGACTGTAGTTCATGCTGTTGACGCTGATCGAAGCGCTGGAAGAGGGCATCGAGCGTCCGTCCCCAGATTTCGACCTGGCCCTTGAGTGTCGTGCCAATGGCGGTCAACGCTTCTTGGTTGGCGGACTGCACGACCGACAGGAACGGGAGGATGCTTGGATCTTTGATTTCAAACCGGTTCAAGAGTTCGCGTTCGACAAGGCGATCAATCGACCGCAAGATGCCTCGTTCGACGCGCTCGAAAATGAAGAGTGAAAACATCATCGACATGGCTGCCGCGAGCGCGACAGTGGTGGTGTTGAATGCGGCCCCCATTTCGCTGACGACTCCCGGCAATCGGTCGACCAGTTCGTCAAACGAAATGCCGCTGAGCGCCGTCCCGAAGTGAATCACGGTGCCGAGAAACCCGAGGACCGGCGTCACGCCAATCACAAACCGCATTAACGAGTAGTTCGCATGCGTGGCGTCCTCGTCCTGATCGGCTAGGTATTGCAGGTGTTCGCGATATTCTTCGGCGGAGCCTTTTTCCGTCACAAAGGCCAACGCCTGGACCAAACGCTTGCCGACTTTGGATTCCTGCAACCAGTGAGGCTGTGCTCGGATTCGGTCAAGCCAGACGTTCGCATTAACCACCGGCTCGCGCCCTTGGCGCGGGGAGATCCAATCTGCTCGCAGGGCCAGCCTCTCTTTCGGCAACGACAGTGCCTTCAGCACGACATCCATGATGCCCCAAATAAACAGCGCAACGATGACATACTCGACGGCATGTTCGGTTGTGTAGCGATACAACATCGTCTCGTGCATCGAGGGCTGGAGCACGACGGCATAAAATACGATCGTGCCGATCACTCCGAGAATGAAGGACGGGTCTACCGCCCGCAGAAGAAATGCCTTGCGATTAGGAAACATTGACGTCTCTCCTGTTTCTATTTCGTCGCCTGACTCTCCAAGTCGGGTGCAGAAACGCTCCCGACTCAGAGAGTCAGGCGACGGTATGCGATTCGGGTTCATTGGGCCGCGGAACGACTTCCTTTTGGCGAGCCGCGGATCGAAACACCATCGGGCATGGGGCGTGCCGCGACGGTGAAGCCTTCTCGGTGCGCAATCGTTTGCAGTTGGCGATACAGCGAAAAACTGTCGGGATAGACCCAAAACGTGATGGTTGAGCCGGGTTCAGTTTTGCGGAGTTCGTTGCGGAACGCCGACTCGCCGCGCAAGGCGGCCTCGGTGGTTTCAGCGTCGAGGTCGGCTTCGGGGATAATCTCCCACTGACTGACGATGATCCTGAAGACACTGGAGCCGAGACGCATTTGGTCGAGCATCGTCCCGTCTTCGCGTTCGACGAGGTAATTCAGACTGAAGCCGCGCACCGGACCGACCGAACCGGAATACTTGCGGTTGCGAATGATGAAGTCCTTCTGTCGCTCCATTTGGCTTTTCATCCGCTCGATCAGTTCTTCGAGCGGGACGAAGGCGACTCGGCCGCCTAGGCAACGGAAGTGCAGTTCGGTTTCGTTCTCGCTCAGCACTCGGCTGACTGGTGTGATGCGATGTTCGAGCTGCTCGACGCGCTGCGTCTGTTGTTCGGCGGTCGCGAGTTCCGCCTGGCGCTGCTTCAGTTTGACTCGCACAGCCTGAGCGGCTGCCGAAAGTTCCTCCGTTTGTTGCCGGTTTTGTGCCAGCGCCGCCAATTCGCCGTCCAAGGTGGAACCAAGTGCGGCAACACGATTCCGCGTCACTGCCTCCTGCGAATCGAGTTCGCTGAGACGGACCTCACGTTCGGTGGCGACGTGACGTAGTTGTTCCAAGTCAGTCTGCAACTGTTCGGCCTGAGCCTGCATGGCGGTGAGGCCCGCGCGTCGCAGTGCGAGCGCATCGCTCGGTGGAACGTTGGACATGACGTCGGCAGTGGCTGGTGCAGGCGTGTTGGCTTCGACCGCGGACTCCTCTGCCACCTGAATGGCCGCGACGCGACTGGCTCGGATACCCGCGAGGACCATCAAAATGATCAAGATACCGACGACATTGGCCACGACGTCCAAGAACGAGTCCGAGCCGAACTGCTCCTCGGGGTGAGGTGGGCGACGACGTCTCATCGTGCACCTCCGTTCGCTTTCGTGCCGTCGCCGTTCGCCTTCTCGCGTGTGCGGGATGTCTCGCGCGGCGAGGTTTTGTTGGGATCGGCATCGAGATACGTCACCGACGAAACCAGTCCAAGGTCAAACAGCGCCGAGTTCAGCCGCTGTTGAACTTGATCGCCACCGGGAACCACTTCGTACCTCAGTGTCGGCACCCAGTGAAAACCTTCGCCCGCGCCGGGCCAACCGGATTGCACATGGTCGATCGCGATCAACACTCGTTCCACCAGACTTTCGGTGCGTACGCCGGCTTCCACCGGGATTATGAATTCGTCGCCGACCAGAATGCGGTTTGGCCACACGCGAATCGAAATAGCCTTTTCGACTCCAATGCCCGCTCGCGGCATCGAGTATCGCCGCTTGTGTTGCCGCGGATCATTGCCGCTCGTCACGCGTTGGCTAGTCAGGCCGGGGTTTGCGGTCGTGGGACTGCCCGAGCGGCGCGCCGATCCCGACGCCGATCCGCCGCCGGAACCAGTCGTCACACGATTGGCGGCGGACCCCGTTTCTGTTGAAGTGGCAGCAGTCCGATCCGCACGTCCCAGTGGAAACGGCTTCGAGTCGTCGTTCTTATAGCGCCGAGCGAGTTGTTGCGGCAACGGCTCTTCCGATTTGCCAGACAGCCGGGTCGCGGCGGAGTTGCTGGTCGAGTTCCCCGCCTGCATTGGACGTGCGGCCAGGGATCCCTCCGATGCCCGGTGGCTCGACGTTGGCTTCAGCGAACTCGTCGTTGGTTCAACCGGGACGAAGGTAAGCGAGTCCGGTTCGAGTTGCAGTTGCTCGCGTTGCAACTCGCGTTTTCCCGCAAATATCTGTAACACCTTCTCCCGTTCGGCAAGCGTTTGAGCAATCGCCTGTTGGCAGATTTGTTTCGCATCGCGATTTGGCTCGGCGAGTTCCAATTCCATGTCGTCATCGAGCAATTCGTAGCCGTGCGGAATTTTGAGTTGAGCGAGTAAGCCTTTTGCAATGTGAAATGAGACTGCTCCCGTGGGTCGTACCAGCAACAGCACATACGGCTCTTTGCGCGAATCCTGGCCGGCGTCGGCGCTCACTGACGCATCTGCCTCGTCGGCGTGCATTCGGTCGATCGCATTCCAGTAATGGATCAATTCGCGCGACGCGATCAGCAGCGGATTGAAGCCGGAAGTAAATCCGTTGAGCTCCGCCGGAGTGAGCCGGACATCTTCGGGAACGAAGCGGATGAAATGGTCCGTACACTCGATGAGGATCGGCCGGCGCGTCGTTCCGGTGCGGCCGTCGAACGGTACGAAGGCAAACTTGCTCTTCGCGGATCTGTGTTGTTCCTTCGCCTCGGTCAACCGTTCTTCCGCCGCGAGCAATTCTCCGCGCATCGCCGCGACTTCGGATTGCAGCCGCTGGCAATCCGTCGCGGCTTGTTGCTGTGTGCCGCGCGCGGCTTTCAGCCGTTCTTGTTTGGAGGCCGCCTGTTGCTGGGTTCTCAGCATGGCCGACTGTGCCGCGACGAGCCGACTTTCCAGCCTGTCGAGTTGGCCGCGAGCATCGTCCCGTTCGGCGGCCAGCGACTCGATATGCGTTCTCCACTGGTTGAGCGAGTCGTCATCGGGAACGGAATCGCTCTCAGCCACGACAGGCGACGTCGCTGCGGATGAATCCGGCAGTGGCGGTTCGAGCGCCGTGGCAATGGCGGCTTGTCGAACTTTTTCGGCGATGGCGGGCTGCACTTTCTTGGTGATGACAATCAACAACAGAATGAGCGACCCCATCGTGCAGATCAGCACGTCCAGGAACGGGAACAGCGAAAGTCCGGTCGTCGTCGCGTTCTTTCGGCGGCTCATGGGCAGGAGTCAGAGGTCAGGGATCAGGGATCAGTCGAGTTACGCGGGTCGCAACGGCACTCGGATCGTCAGCAGATGCACGGCGGTGTTGAGGGTGTGCAGAGTTTCGTCGAACGTGCCGGATTCGCGGACGGCTTGCAGGTTTTCGGCGAGGTTCCCTTCGAGACTTCGCCAGGCTTCTTTTTTCTCGGTGATCTTGAGCAGGGCAGGCGAACCGCCTGCTCCACGAACGAACCGAGCGTCGTCGGCGTTTCAACCGCTATGACCCTTAACATCGGCGCAGTTTCACAAAGGGCTGAACCGAAAACGGCCAAGCGATTGAAGTCGTGTTCGGCCTGATGGTTTCGGTTCACTTCAAGAATGAAACGGCACGCATCGTCCACGAGTGCGTCGGCAACTTTCGCCGGAGACGCACGCTGGCAAGAGTGCTCGGACAGGGATATCGTCACGTGGCTTTTGAACTCGATCCCAGCGAGGTGATTCCCGATGACCGACCACGAACCGAATTCGTCGTCCGAACTGGCGCCGCATCCAGGCTCACATCAGATGCCACGTTGGAACGTTGGCGAATTAATTGACGCTCCGAAGTTTACATCCAAAAACTGGGTGGCGATGATCGGGCCGGGACTGGTGATGGGGGCGTCGGCCATCGGTGGCGGCGAGTGGCTGGCCGGGCCGCGCGTCACCGCGCGGTACGGTGGCGAACTAATGTGGCTGGCGGCGATCAGCATCCTTTGCCAAGTGCTCTACAACATCGAGATCAGCCGCTACACGCTGTATTCCGGCGAGCCGATCTTCTCCGGCAAGTTCCGTATTCCACCGGGACCGTGGCTGTGGGTGTTCGTGTATTTGTTGCTCGACTTCGGCACCTTGTTCCCATATCTCGCCGGCAACGCCGCCGGACTGGTGCAGGCCGTGTTCTTGGGCGAGCTCGCAAATCCCAACGGTGTCGCGTCGCACTGGTGGTGGAACAAAATCATTTCGAGTTTGCTGCTGCTGCTGGCGATGGTGCCTCTGATCTTTGGCGGCAAGGTGTACAACTCGTTGAAGGTCGTGATGTCCTTCAAACTCATCGTCGTGATGGGCTTCCTGCTGTTTTTGAGCATCTTGTACTCGCGAGCGGATTCGTGGACGAACATCGTCAGCGGGTTTTTCAAAGTTGGCAACGTGCCCGTGACGGTGGGCGAAGATCGCAATGGGAATGGGCAACTCGACCCCGGCGAAGACTGGGACGGAGACGGGCACCTGGATGTCGTCGAAGAGTCGGCGCCACCGACCATCGACTCGAATGGCGACGGCAGGCCTGACGCCTTCGCCAAGAATGCTCAGAACCAGCCGATGAATTTCCAGGACGTCGACGGTGACGGCTATCGCGACGGCGACAACGTCGAGAATATTTTCGTGTCGCTGTGGACGCACGGTCGGCTGCCGAAGATCGACTTCTCGCTGATCGCATTCATCGGGGCCTTGGTGGCGATTTCGGGGAACGGCGGACTGACGAACACGCCGATCAGCAATTTCACGCGAGATCAGGGATGGGGAATGGGACATCACGTCGGGGCGATTCCCAGCATGGTTGGCGGACAAGGAATCACGCTGTCGCACGTGGGCTGCGTGTTCCAGGTGACCAAGGACTCGCTGCCTCGCTGGAAACGCTGGTATCGGCACATCGTCCGCGACCAAGTCTGCGTGTGGATGGTGGCTTGCTTCATCGGCGTAGCGTTGCCGAGCATGCTGTCGGTGGAATTCCTCCGCCGCGGCACTCAAACCGGCGACAATTACAACACGGCGGGCATGACGGCCGGTGGCGTGGCCCAATATGTGTCGCAGCCGCGTGCCGACGTATTGGCGTCGAAGGTCGGGCTGGCCGATGCTCTGCGAAGCCCAGGCGTCGGTCGTTTCTTCTGGGCATCGACGTTGTGTGTCGGATTCTTAGTGTTGTTCACCAGCTTGATTGGCACGATCGACGGCGTGCTCCGACGCTGGATCGATGTTTTTTGGACAGCGAGTTCCCGATTGCGCGAACTCGACACGGGGTTCATTCGGATTCTGTACTTCCGCATCCTGATCGTTTACGGCATCCTGGGCACGATTGGCCTGTGGCTGAACGAGCCCACCAAACTCCTGACGATCAGCACGATTCTGTACAACTACTCGCTGGGCTTCAGCGCGGTCCACACCGTCGTCATCAATTCTTGGTTGTTACCGAAACAACTCCGCCCGCACTGGCTGATTCGCGTCGGCCTCATCTTCGCCGCGATCTTTTTCTGGACGATCGGTACGCTCAGCGTCCTGCAAACACTGAAGCTGCTGTGACCATGTTGATGACAAAACTGAGGAGGCACGGATGTCACCAGATTGTTTCTTGACTCGGCAGGAAAACCTGCTGCGGCTGATTCGCGAGGCCGAGGTCGACGCTCTATTAGTGACGAGCGTCGTCAACGTCAGCTACCTCATTGGGTTTTCCGGCGACAGCAGCTTCCTGCTGATCGGGCCGAGCATTCGAGTGCTCATCAGCGACAGCCGGTATCAGACGCAGATCTCCGAAGAGTGCCCTGGACTGGAATCCGACTTCCGGACGCAGAAGACAAAACAAGAGGATCAGGTCAAGGAAGTTATCGGTCGCGCGCGGCTGCGCAAGCTAGCGATCGAGTCGCACGTCATGTCTGCCGATGACTTCGCCAAGCTAACAGACGCTGTGAAGCCGCTGGAGATCAAACCTCTCACCGGCAAGGTCGAGGAACTGCGGAAGGTCAAAGACGCGGAGGAAGTCGCCGAGATTCGGTTGGCGATTGCTCAAGCAGAGCGTGGCTTTGGGTTGTTCAGAGCGCTGTTGGTGGGCTCGATGACTGAGCGGCAGGCGGCTCACGAATTGGAGCACGCGATGCGACGGTTCGGCGCGAATCGAGCGGCGTTCGAGCCGATCGTCGCGGTCGGAGACCGTTCCGCATTACCGCATTATCGGCCGGGAGATCGCCGTTTGGACGCCGCGCCTTTCGTACTGGTGGACTGGGGAGCGGTGACGTCCAGCGGGTATCACAGTGACTTGACCCGTGTCTTGGTGACAGGTAACGTCCCTGCCAAACTTCAGGAGCTTCATGGAGTTGTGTTGAAAGCTCAACTCGCCGGCATCGCTGCGATTCGTCCCGGAGCGAAA
>CAYSHJ010000081.1:0-16835 GCA_964430385.1 uncultured Planctomycetaceae bacterium | reverse complement strand
GTACTCGCGAAACTCTTCGAGAAACTGCTCGACACGATCGGTGTCGCGGACTTTCTGGCCCGCCTGGACGGGCAGGCCGTACTTCGGCGCGACATGGCCGACCAGTCCAGGCACTCGGCCGTCCATGCGGAACGTGCCGTCCGGCTGAGAGACTCGGCGGCCGTATTCGCCGTAGCTGCGATACGTCAGGCCATGCCGTTTGCAGGAATCCCAAATGTAGCCCGAGGGTGAGTTCGTCAAATCGCCCTCGTCGTCATCATCGATGCCTTGCCGCTTGGAATAGGTCAACGCCCAATTGCGCGCGATGTAGTCGGTGTTGTACGCCATCGTGGACCACGGGTGTCCGTCGGCCGAGACGTGGCCGTTGCAATACAAATTATCCAGCAGCACGAATTCGTTGGCCAGCTTGTGGTGGTTGGGAGAGATCTCCTCGCCGAACATCAACAGGCTGGGATCGCGATTGCCGCGTGGGATGTCGCTGAAGACCTGGTCGTAGGTCCGATTCTCTTTGATGATGTAGATCACGTGTTTGATCGGCGACGGGTCGCCGATGGTCGTGGGAATCGCCGTCTTGCGAGTCGACGGAGCGGAACGGAGCTGCGTGTCTGAGTAGGGACAATTGCGATACACGCGGTCGGTGAGCTTCGCGAGCCACCTGTCGAAATCGGTCGGGGCATCTTCGTCCCCTTCTGCTTCCTTGTCTTCGGGCAGGTCAATGATCGACAGCGATCCCGACAGCGTCGTGCCGATGTACGGGAACGGGAAGTGGCGATAGCCGCCAGCTTCGGGCTTCTTCTTCAACGCTTCCGCCAGCTTGTCCTCGGCCGCGCGGTTCGGGTGCGTTTGATTTCCCTTGCCGACTCCGACAAGCAACCGTTTGCCGTCGGGCGTGACCGCCAGCGACGTCGGATACCAGCCGGTGGGGATAAATCCACGCACTTGACTGCGTCGCGGAGTGCTCACGTCGATCACGGCCACGCAGTTGTTGTCGGCGTTGGCAACGAACAGCGTTTTGCCATCCGGAGCGATCGCGAGCGCGTCGGGAGTGCTCCCTTCAGGAGCTTGCGGAAACAGTGGCGTGAAAATCGTTTCCTGCACCGTCCCGGCAGCGGTGTCGATGACGCTGACCGAGTTGCTCGACGCACACGCCACGAACAGCCGATGGTCGTTGGGGTGCAGCAACATTTGGTTGGGATGCTCGCCAACCGGAATCTTCGCGATCGTGCCCAGCGTTTCCGCATCGACGACCAACACGCGACGCTTGGCCCAATCCGAAACGTACAACAACCCGTTGCGAGCTTTCACGACGTCATACGGACGTGCTCCACAAGCCGTGCTGCGTGGCGGTGTGTCGCCGGAAAGATCAATCGCCGAAATGACTCCGCCGACGCCATCATCGGAGCTCGCGTCGCCCCAGGCGAACGACTTGTTGCTGCCCTTCGCGAGAATCGTCAGCGAGTACAACGTCGCTTCGCCAGTCGCACAATTCGTGTCCAAGCACAAGCCTGTGCGAAAGCCTTCCGGCTCGACGGCCTTCGCGCCGTCCATCGGTTTCGCGGGCTTGTGAACAGGACCGGCTTTGAGTTCGGTGGTGCCGACTGCAAACGAATGAACGGCATTCTCGCCACCGCCCGACCACCACAGCCGCTCACATTTCGCATCGACCGCGACACCGAACCAACTCTGCGGCACCGACGCCTTCGTGATCCGTTGCTTCGTCCTCAAGTCGATCAAACTAATCTCGTGAGCGTTGTACCCATTGGTCGTGACGATCGCTCGCTGGCTGTCCGGCGTGACGACAATGTTCAGCGGCAAATCGGTCAGCAGGATTTGATCGCCTACTGGCGTGACTCGCCAACCGTTCGGCAGCAGATACCCGCCGTCATCCGGTCCGGGAAATTTCGCTTTGTCGTCGGCCCAAGCAGCGACGCCAGCCAAGAAGCTCACACCGAAGACAACTAACGAGTACGCGAAACGCTGCGGCATGATCCGAGCTCCTGTACCGGTTCGATCTGTCTCCACACCGAGCATTGCAATCAACCCGTCTGAGCTTGCAGGACGCGCAGCTCTTTGGGGAGCGGAAAGTGAACGTGCTCTTCGCGGACGACGGCGTGTTCGACCGTCGCGCCGAAGCGCTGCACCAGCATGTCGACGCACTCTTCGACCACGACCTCGGGCGCGCTGGCTCCGGCGGTGATGACGACCGTTTCGGAACCATCAAAATCGTCGAGCGGCAGTTCTCGCACACCGTCGATCAGGTAAGCCCGTCCGCAGAGCGAGACGCCGATCTCGCGAAGACGTTGGCTATTCGAACTGTTCTGGCTGCCCAGCACGATGACGACGTCAGCATCCTTGGCCAGCGTGCTGACTGCTTCTTGCCGGTTCGTCGTCGCGTAACAGATGTCTTCCTTTGGCGGACTGGCGATTTGTGGATACCGCTGCTTCAGTCGTTCAATGACTTGACTCGCCTCGAAGACGCTGAGCGTCGTTTGTGTCAGGTAGGCGATTTTGGCGTCCGGTGGGAATGGCAATCGGTCGACTTCCTCCGGCGTTTCGACGAGCGTGATGCTTTGAGGAGCCTCACCCATCGTGCCGATGACTTCGTCGTGCCCCTCGTGGCCGATGAGCACGATGTGATAGCCGTCGTTGGCGAAGCGGATCGCCTCCAGATGCACTTTAATGACCAGCGGGCAGGTGGCATCGATCGTGCGCAGGTTTCGCTCGCGAGACTGTCGGCGAATCTCCGGCGAGATGCCGTGTGCGCTGTACAGCAGAATCGACCCCTGCGGCACTTCGTCGACCGAGTCGACAAACTTGACGCCCTGCTTCGTGAATCGTTCGACCACGTACTTGTTGTGGACGATCTCGTGATAAACATAGACGCTCGGGCCGAACATCCGAATGGCTTCGTCGAGACATTCAATGGCCATGTTGACGCCGGCACAAAAACCGCGCGGGTTGGCGAGAAGGATTTTCATGTCAGAGGTCAGAGGCCACAGGTCAGAGGTCAGAGGTCAGGCGACATCGCGAGGAGTCTAGCGACACCTCCGAGATTGCGGGATCCCGGCCGCCCTTGCAGGTTCCTGCACATCGCCACAACATTTCCGCCGTCCGATCTCTGACCGCCGTTTTCTGACCCCTGACTCCTGACCTCTGACTTCCCATGCCCGAGCTTCCTGAAGTCGAAACGATGGTACGTGGCATTCGCGACGTGATGACCGGCCGCCGCGTTCGTGAGCTGCGACAATGCCCGTGCGATTGCCGGCCGCTGACGCTGCGGCCAGCGTTTGGCGAGATGGCTCGACGCGCGAAAAGTCGCGAGATCATGGCCGTGCGGCGAATCGCCAAGCGAATCGTGATCGACTTGTCGAGCGGCGATGCGTTTGTGATCGAGCCGCGCATGACCGGACTGCTGCTCATTGCCGATCCGCCGGATCGCGAGCACTTGCGGCTCGAATGGCGATTGGCCGGAGCGGACAAGCCGCGATCTATTTGGTTTTGGGATCGTCGCGGCTTGGGTGTCGTCCGCTTGTGCGATCCGGACGAATTGCTTCAGCGACTCGGTGGCGATTCGCTCGGAACGGATGCGTTGCTGATGACCGAGCCGTCTTGGCGAGACGTTCTTCAGCGGACAGCTCGGCCGATCAAAGTGGCATTGTTGGACCAAAAGCTAGTCGCCGGCATCGGGAATTTGTACGCCAGCGAGATTCTGCACTTGGCGAAAATTTCTCCGCTGCGGTCGGCGCGGGCGTTGACTCGCGAGCAGATTCGCCGCTTGCATGAGGCGACTCGGAACGTGTTGCTGGAAGCGATCAAGCACGAAGGCTCGACGCTGGGCGACGGTACGTATCGCAATGCGCTCAACGAAAGTGGCAGCTACCAAAATGCACACCGCGTTTACGACCGAGCCAATGAACCGTGCTTGACGTGCGGCCGCGGCAAGGTCGTTCGCATTGTGCAAGCGCAACGATCGACGTTCTTTTGCCGACGCTGTCAGCGGTACAGAACAGGGCCGACATAACTTCTTGATTTCGGCGGGCACTCTGTCTGACGCTTTCGGCTCTCCGCCGTTCGTGTTGATTCCGCTGGAACGGCTCATCACGCGGAGCGTGACGGCTATGTAGCCGTCACGCTCAACGTGATGAGCCGGCCATGCATTCAACTTGAATAGCGGAGACATACCACCGGTTACGGCGCGCGGCTATTCTCTCACGACATTCTTCGCATCGGCGCAGGCGATTGACGGAGATGCTTGCGACGTCCGGGTCAATGACAACGGCAAAACGGGAGATCGTGCGATGCGACGAGCTAATCTCGGAAGGTTGTTCAGCGTGGCGGTCGTCTTGGCAACGACGATGTTGGCGGCAGGGGAGCAGCGCATGAAATATGTCGAGACCAAGAAAGTTGATCACGTCGACGAGCTTCACGGCGAAATGGTCGCGGACCCGTATCGCTGGCTGGAGGATGACGTTCGGCAATCGAAAGAGGTCGCCGATTGGGTGGCCGCTCAGAACAAGATCACATTCGGGTACCTCGAAGCGATTCCGCAGCGAGACACAATTCGCAAACGGCTGACGGAGCTCTGGAACTATGAAAAGTATGGCGTGCCGTTTCGATCGGGCGGCCGCTACTTCTATTTCAAGAACGACGGCTTGCAGAACCAGTCGGTGCTGTATCGGCTCGACACGCTGAAGTCCGAACCGCAGGTGTTGATCGATCCGAACACGTGGTCGAAGGACGGTACCGTCGCGCTGGCCAGCACATCGTTCAGCGACGACGGCAAGTTACTCGCCTACAGCGTGGCTGAGGCTGGCTCGGACTGGAACACGTGGCGCGTCATGGCAGTCGATTCCGGCCGCCTGCTGCCGGACGAGCTGAAGTGGCTCAAATTCAGCGGCGTTTCGTGGACGAAAGACGCGCGCGGCTTCTTCTACAGCCGATACGATGAGCCGAAAGCTGGCGCGGCGTTTCAAGACCTCAACAAGAACCAGAAGGTCTTCTTTCACCGGATCGGCACGTCGCAGACGGACGATGTGCTAGTGCATCGACGCCCGGACCAACCCGATTGGGGCTTTAACGCCACCGTCACCGACGATGGTCGGTATCTGGTCATCACGACTTGGAAAGGGACCGACGACAAATACCGCATCGCCTACAAAGATCTGACCGAACCATACGGTATGCCGATCGACTTAATCGAAAACTTCGATCACGAATTCACGTTCATCGACAACGACGGACCGTTGTTCTTCTTTCAGACGGACCTCGACGCGCCGCGCAAGCGAGTCATCGCGATCGACATCCACCAGCCGCAGCCGGAACACTTCCGTGAGTTGATTCCACACGCGCCGGAAACGCTTGTCGGTATGAACGTCGTGGCCAATCAGTTCGTGGCGACGTACCTCAAGGATGCCAAGACGCAGGTGAAGCTGTTCCGCCTGGACGGCAGCTTTATCCGCGAAGTCGAGTTTCCGGGCATCGGCTCAGCGGGCGGCTTCGGCGGCAAGCGGGGCGACGCGGAAACGTTCTATTCGTTTTCCAGCTTCAACACGCCGGCGAGCATTTACCACTTCGACCTGTTGACCGGCCAAGGCTCGGTCTTCCGACAGACCAAAGTGAAGTTCAGCTCCGACGACTACGAAGTCAAGCAAGTCTTCTACCCCAGCAAGGACGGCACCAAGGTACCGATGTTTGTGGCTCACAAAAAGGGGCTAAAGCTGGATGGCTCGAACCCGACGTTGCTGTACGGCTACGGCGGCTTCGCGATTTCACAGGTGCCGAGCTTTTCGGTTTCGCGACTGGCGTGGATGGAGATGGGGGGCGTGTTCGCGATGGCCAACTTGCGCGGCGGCGGCGAATACGGCGAAGACTGGCACAAGGCCGGCACGAAGCTCCACAAGCAAAACGTCTTCGACGACTTCGTCTCGGCCGCCGAGTGGCTGATCGCGAATCAGTACACGACGTCGAACAAGCTGGCGATTCAAGGTGGCAGCAACGGTGGCCTGCTCGTCGGCGCCTGCATGACGCAGCGGCCCGAGTTGTTCGGTGCGTGTCTGCCCGCCGTCGGCGTGATGGACATGCTGCGGTTCCACAAGTTCACAGCGGGTCGTTTTTGGGTCGACGATTACGGCTCGGCCGACAACGCTGACGAATTCCAAGCGATCCGCGCGTACTCGCCGTATCACAACCTCAAACCAGGCGTGAAATACACCGCGACGCTCGTCACGACGGCCGACACCGACGACCGCGTCGTCCCCGGTCACAGCTTCAAATTCGCCGCCGCCCTGCAAGCCGCACAAGCCGGCGAGTCGCCGACGCTGATTCGCATCGAAACGCGAGCCGGCCACGGCGCGGGCAAGCCGACCTCGAAGGTCATCGACGAAGTCACGGACCAATGGTCGTTCTTGGTGAAGAGCCTGGGCATGAATCCGAAGTGGTGAGGCAAGAAACTGGAATCCAGGGTGGTGACCAAATCACGCCTGGAAGTGTCGTCACTCCGGCAAGAGTCTCCGTTTTCACGTTGCTGCCGTTGACCAAAGGTTGAAACCAACGCTCCAGAAATGCTGAACTGGTTCTCTTCCCGCCGTCGCTAGACATCACGAAAAACAGTCGACACAATCCGCACCCCTGCCTGCGAGGGCGTATAGCTCAGTTGGCTAGAGCGCAGCTCTGATAAAGCTGAGGTCCTTGGTTCGAATCCAAGTACGCCCACTGCCCATTTTCGATTGATGATTTTCGATTTGGCTGAGTCTGGCGACGTCCGACCCCAACGCGTTTCGCAAATCGAAGATCGGCAATCAAAAATCGAAAATCCATCCGGGGACGTAGCTCAACTGGGAGAGCGCCGGCTTTGCAAGCCGGAGGTTGCGAGTTCGATCCTCGTCGTCTCCATCTCGAAAGCCTTGTTTGCAGACCTTGCAAATAAGGCTTTTTTGCTGGGTTTCATGGGGTTCTCGTCACTCATCTGGCGCGTCGCTCTGCCATCGATGGTCCGGCCCCTGGGATGGTCCTGCTCTTCGAATTGACAGTCGACGACCACTCCACTACTACGCCGACGATTTTGCCATAACGATCCTTCTAGCGACATGCGACGCTCCTATCGGTCACAAGCGGGCGGGCTGCCTGCGCCACGAAACAGACACCGCCTCGAAGGGGACTTCATGACTGATTCGCCGGCGAACCTATTCGAGAATCCGTTGCTCGTGGCTGACGATTTACCGTCGTTTGATCGCATTCGGCCGGAGCATGTGGTCCCCGCAGTGCGTCATGTGTTGGCTGATGCCGAGCGTCAATTGACGGGCTTGGAAAAACGATTGGCGAACCTCGATCACCCAAGTTGGAACGACGTCGTTCCGCCGCTCGAAACGTTGGATCGGCCGTTTGATTATTGCTGGAAACCGGTGACGCATTTATTTGGAGTGCTCAATTCGCCGGAGTTGCGGACGGCGTACGAGACCGTGTTGCCGGAAGTGGTGCGGTTCGGGCTGCGAGCGGCACAAAGCCGACCGATCTACGAAGCGTTCAAGCGACTGAAAGCTTTGTCATGGGGACAACTTACGACGACGCAGCAGCGAATCGTCAACCAAAAACTCTTGGCGGCGGAACTGGCGGGCATTGGCTTGGACCAAAAGAAACGCGAGCGATTCAACGCGATCGCGGATGAACTGTCGCAGCTCAGCACGCAGTTCTCGAATCATGTGCTCGACGCCACGAAGGCGTTTGAATTGATTCTGTCCGAACCGGCCGAGGTCGAAGGTCTGCCGCCGAGCCTCCTGCAGTTGGCGGCTCAGTCGTACAACCAATCTCGTGGCACAGGCGACGCGCCTGTGATGGCAACGCAGGCGAACCGCCCGCACGCTGAAGAATCTGCCACTCCGCAGCGTGGTCCGTGGCGGATTACCCTCGACAATCCGATCGTCACGCCGTTTTTGCAACACAGTCGGCGTCGCGATCTGCGCGAGCGAGTTTATCGTGCGTTCATCACGCGCGCATCGGTGGGCGATTGGGACAACAGCGCGGCCATCGCGAAGATTCTGAGGCTGCGGCGCGAGAAAGTGGAGTTGCTCGGCTATCGCACGTTTGCGGAAGTCAGTTTAGCGGAAAAGATGGCTCCCAGCGTGACGGCTGTCGAAGAAATGCTGGAAGCCCTGCGGGTGGCCTCATGGTCGCCGGCCGAGCGGGACTTGGACGACCTGAGACAACTTGCCGACCCTCTCCCCCGATGCGGAGGAGCGGGAGAACTGAGACATTGGGACATCGCGTTCTGGGCCGAGCGGCTTCGCGAATCGCGTTACGATTTCACCGACGAACAACTGCGGCCTTACTTCCCGCTCGCGCGAGTACTCGACGGGTTGTTTCAACTGCTGACGAAACTGTTTGGTATCACGATCCACTCGGCCGACGGCGACGCGCCGGTGTGGCATCGCGACGTGCGGTCCTTCCGCGTCTTTGGAGAGAACGGCAAACCCCTCGCTGCGTTCTATCTCGATCCGTACTCACGGCCGGAAAACAAACGCGGCGGCGCGTGGATGGACACGTGTCTGTCGCGACGACGGGTCGACGGTCACATCGAGTTACCCGTCGCTCATCTGGTCTGCAACAGCACGCCGCCGGTCGGCGACACGCCGTCGCTGATGACGTTTCGCGAGGTCGAGACGTTGTTCCATGAGTTTGGTCACGGACTGCAACACATGCTGACGACGGTTGACGAAGTCGATGCCGCCGGGATCAACGGCGTCGAGTGGGACGCCGTCGAACTGCCGAGTCAATTCCTGGAGAACTGGTGCTATCACCGACCGACGATGCGGCAGATTTCGGGACACTTCCAAACCGGCGAGCCGCTGCCGGACGAATTGTTCGAGAAGCTCAAGGCCGCACGGAATTATCGCGCGGGCAGCCTGATGCTCCGGCAACTGACGCTCGGCCTGACGGACATGTTTCTGCATCACCAGTTCGATCCGGACTCGACCGAGTCGGCCTTCGACGTGCAACGCCGCATGGCTGAGAAAACGTCCGTGTTACCGCCGCTGCCGGAGGATCGCACGCTCTGCTCGTTCCAACACATTTTTTCCGGTGGCTACGCGGCGGGTTATTACAGTTACAAGTGGGCCGAAGTGCTGAGCGCCGACGCCTTCGCGGCGTTTGAAGAAGCGGGCCTCGACGACGAATCGGCCGTCATCGCCACCGGCCGCCGATTTCGAGACACGGTCCTGGCCTTGGGCGGCAGTCGGCATCCGCTGGATGTCTTCCGCTCGTTTCGCGGTCGCGACCTTGATCCTAACGCACTCTTACGTCAATCCGGGCTGTTGTGAAGCTGCCTACGGTCGGCGGGGTGGCTCGGTCAGCATCAGCCAAACAGCTCGTGATGCACCGCTCCATCTCCCGCGACCGGTACCGGACGATAACGCGCAGCCGACCGGTCGGCTTCCCAAATGGATCACTGACGGGTGGCGAAGAGCGCAGCGGCCTCAGTGCTTGTAGACCTTGTGCTGCGGGCGGGCGGAGAGGATTTGTTCCTTGCCCCAGGTCGTGACGGCTCGGAAGGCCTCACTGCGGATGAAGGTTTGGAAGGCGGCTTCGTCGGACCATTCGCTGGTGATGAGATACGACGCACTGTCGCTGACATCCTTCCACAGCGTCGAACTGGTGTGTCCTGCGGCGGCTCGCAAGGCGCCGATGACCGCAGCGAACTTCTCTTCAAAGTCCGGCTGCTTGCCTTCGATCACGTGATAGTTCATGCCCACCGTAATCATTCAGTAATCCCTGCTGGAAGTGTGGAAGCGCGAGGCTAACCAAGCTCACTTGGTCCTGACGTGAACCAACGCGGCAGGCAACTCACCCGCGAAACCACGCGGCGGAAGAGTAACAAGGGTTGAGCGGCAGAACCATGACGCCACCCCGCCGCGACAGGACGATTGGCGATGCTCTCAACCAACAGCTATTTGCCACTCCCCAATCGTTCGTAGTAGCGGCGGGTCTTCTCGGAATATTTGGGCGGCACCGGATCGCGATCGAGCGGCACCAGCGCTTGCTTTGACGTGCGTCGCAGCAGTTCATCGGACACGCGGTTTGAGAGTTCGACGAGCGGTTCGGCAACGTTGACTCGGACGAGATTCCAATTGGGTTCTTTGGAATGCCGCTTCATCTCGGCGCGAATCGCGCGGGCTTGATCGCGGATGCGCGCGGCTTCGGCTCGCAATTCGGGATCGTCCACCATTTCCTCGACGTCGCGCAGTCGGTCGGACCAGTTCAGAAAATCTTTGCCGGAGATCGGCGCGAACTCGCGATTCGCGCCTCCTTCAAATTGCCGGGGAACGCCGGCTTGGTTGTTGTCAGACAATCGTTGAGCACCTCGTTGGCCACGTTGACCGTTTTGTGGTTGGCCGGACGGACGTTGGTCGTCTTGGGGTTGCCTTCCGCGCTCTCTGGCTTGTTGTCCATTCGCTGGCTGCTGACCGGATTGAGCGTCATTCGGTTGTCGTTCGCCTGGCGGCTGTCCGCCGCGTTGTTGACCCGGCGGATTACGGTCGTTGTTCGTCTCTCCCTGGCGTTCCGTTCGCTCACGCGGCAACTGCGACAGGTCACTCGGGGGATTGACATCCCCCGCTCGCCGTCTCTCGCGTTCAGTTCCTTCACGCGGCAACTGCGACTCGTCCTCCGGTGAGTTGCGAGCGATCTCGCGATTGAGCTCTTGCGAGAGATTCTGCAACTGCTCGCGAGCACGCCGCAGAGCTTCGGTCTCGTCGCCGAGCACCGCTTCGGCGGCCTTCTCGACTCCTTCGCGGAGCTGAGTGATACCGCGGCCGGCGATTTGTTCGACTTGGCGAGCGTCTTCCAGCAGTCCGCGTTGTAGCGAACGTCCGGCGGCTTCCAGGGCACGATCGAGCTTCTGGTCCTGCGCGTTGCGAGCCGCGTCGTACAGACGCTCGGTCAACAGCGGTTCGGTCTGCTCTGCTTCCTCGATCGTTTGCTTCATGCGTTCGGTCAGGTTCGAGAGTTTTTCCTTCTGTTCGGTCAGTCCCTTGCGGACCTCATCGCTGCGGTTGTCTTCACGAAGCGACTTTTTGGCAGAAGGGTCGGGCTTCGTGACCTCGGAAAGTTGCTCGGACAGTTTCTTCTGCTGCTGGTCGATTTCGCGAGCCGATTCACGCATCTCACGCATCTCTTCGTTGAACCGTTTGGAGGAACGGCGGCGGAATTCGTTGCGCAGTTCCTCGAACTCTCGCTCGGCACGAGTCCCGGACGCGGCGGCCTGCGTGACCATTTCATTCTCCAGCGCTTCCGACGCGCGGCGAACTTGGTCGCGAGTCTGTTCAAGCTGTTGCCGTTCGTCGGACATCCGTTCCTGGTTTTCCGCTGATTCCATGCGGGACTTCAGTTCGTCGGTGTCACGCAGCACTTGCCGTTGCTCGTCCTGCAACCGCTTGAGTTGCTGACGAATCTCCTCGCGACGTTCGGGCGTTTGCGCCTCCTGCAACGCCGACTGCAAATCCTTCAGCCGCTCGTTGAGGTCATGCTGCCGCCGAGCCAGTTCGCGCAGGCGGTTGAGCACTTGCCGAGTCTCGCGGTCTTCCGCTGACTCCGGCTGCGATTGAGCCAGCCGCTGCGTTTCGTAGCGGTTCTCTTCGTTCTTCAAATCGAATTGCTGCATCTGCTGCCGTTGCTGCTGCGAGCGGGCGGACGAACTGCTGCTGGAACTGCTCGATTGCTGCTGCTGGCGGATGACTTCATGCTCGCGAGCACGCAGCTTGAGCAACGCCTGATATGCCGATTGCTCGACGACCAGCGCCGGTTGCAGCGGCGCGGCGGAAGATTGCTCGTGAGCCGCCGTGAGGTGCGCGACCGCTTGCCGCATCGCTTCGAGCACCGCCGCCAGATGCGTTTGCGATTCTTCATCGTTGAGCTTTTCGCCGAGGGCTTCCGCCTTTTCCAGCAGCGACGATTGCGATTGAGCGATCTGTTCGACGTCGCTGGCGAACGGGTCGGTCGACTTCGAGCCGATCTCGCGGCGGATCAGCTTCCACGTCGCGTTGATGATCTCTTTCTGCGACTGAGCCAACTGCTGCGCTTGCTGCCCAGCCGGACTGTTCTGCTGTTGTTGCCGCTGCTGTTGTTGTCCACCCGGCGGTTGTTGGCCCTGACGGAAGATTTCCTCGAAGTGCCGGACCTCGGCGAAGTACATGTCGCTCATCGTGCGTCGCAGACCGCTGTCAGGCCCGAAGTCCTCGGCCCAGAAGTGATACGACAGCAATTGGTCCGGCTGAGCTTGCAGTTCCTCGAACTTGATGGCGTTGGCGAGTTCGTGCTTTTGCCGTGCGGCGGCGTTCTCACCCAAAACGACATCGACCGGTAGCTGACCGGCCAGCGCGAAACTGATTCCCATGCGCTTCACGCCGTAGTCGTCCCAGGCGGTCGCCTTCACATCGAGTTCTTCCAGCGGCGAGACCTCCAAGTCCCGCGCCGGCTGGACGAGTTTCAGCGTCGGCGGCTGATTGGGGACGACTTGAATCGCGATCTCGGCCTGTTCGACATTGCGTCGATCGGACTCGTCGATCAGTTCCAGTTTCAGGCGGCGCGACTTCGTGGCGGTAATCGTCGCTTGATAAACGTGTCCCAACGACTGTTGGCGAGCGGGGCGGCGTAAGCCCCCCGGTTGTTCGGGTGCTGCGTTCTCCACCGGGGGGCTGACGCCGCCCCGCTCGCCTGTTGCAAACGCGAGCACAAGCGGCTCACCATTCTTCTCAGTCAACGTCGCCGACTTCACCGGCTTATTGAGCTTGCACAACAGCGTGACTTGCGTCCCCTCCACGACCGAGATCGTGCGGACGTCCTGCACGAGCCGCTCATCGAGACCCGTGTAGCTCGGATAGACCAAGCGTGCGTCGGCTCGCTCAAGTCGCGGGTACTCAAAGACGGTGACGCGATACGTCGCGGTGGTTTGCCCGCCGAGTTCCACGCGATAGTCGAGGGATTCCGTGACCGATGCGATGCGACCACCGAAGACGGGATCCTCCAAGCTGCGGGACATTTTCGTCATCGTCTGCGTCGCTTCACCGCCGACCGGATGCAACACGAGCGTGGCGTCGGGTGGCATTTGTCCCTGCACGCGCGCCAGCACCAACAGGCTGCTGCCTCGTTCGATCTCGGTGTTACCCGGCTCCACTTCGACCGAAAATCCGGCAGCCAGCGCTGGCGGTTGAGAACCGTCCGGTGACGAACCGGTCAGAGTGGAATCCACGCCAAACGGCGTAGTGGTCAGCGTCAAAACGAACAGAGCCAAAGTCACACACTGTGCGAGTATCGCCCACGCGATGCGGCGCGTCGGCACCACCTGCGGCCACGCATGGCACGCGGCATGGACCAAAGCCTGCCGGATGACGCTCTCTTGCAGAAATCCAAATCGTCCATCAGGCAGAACGGGACGCTGCTCGATCGCGGCCAGCAGACAACTGCCGAGTTCGGGGAATTCGTTCTCAATCTGATGAGCCACCCAGTCGTGGGCGGGCTGCGAGGCGTGTACCGCCCAAGCACAAACCACCATCAGCACGGCGGCCACACCACCCAGCACCGGCAACCCGACGGAAAAGTCGTGCGCGGGCACGACTCTCAGAGCGATCAGCAACAGGATGATCGCGGCGGCAATGACCCAACCGACTGCGAGTGCTCGCCAAAAACGCAGGCGCTGATAGCGGCCCGCCACCTTTTCCACTTCAATCCACAGTCGATCCTGAATCATCGGACGACCTCTTTCGTGGGAGTGATGCTACGCACCGACACCAATCTAACCGAATGCCACTGGGCTTGGGGACTGCCGACTGAATGTAGTCCGGCCTCTCCGAGGCCGGATATCTTGTGGTGAAACGTTACCTACTCCCCTAAATGTTGAGTCTCGGAGAAGCTCAACGACATTAAATCGACCGTTCCAAAGCGGGGTGGCGGTTGATGGTCACGCCATGATCTGGCGTTCCGCACGACCGGCCCACCATGTTTCCAAAATGAGCGTTCCTAATGCCACCACAATCAGCCAGCGCCAGACTTTTTGGCGGCTTTCGAGTTCCGTGTCACGTTGCTGTCGCACCCGATCGATCCGCTCGGCGCGGGTGTGTTCGACACCCAAACGGACTCCGCGTTGTTCGAGTTGTTCCAAGTCCAGAGGCGCGGTGTTGCTCTCGGTGGCGGAGAGATTGACCGCGAACTGCGTTTCCGTCGAGCCGACTTTCGCCTGGTAGATGCCCGGCTGATCGGTTTCGGTGAACGTCAAGCCGTCAGCGTCAAGCCGTATCTCTCGGCCATCGGGCGTTTGCACCACGACCAAACTGTTCTGGCTAGCGGGGGGCGTCAGCCTCCCGGTTCGTGGAGTGTCGTCTGACTCCGAGCCAACCGGGGGACTAACGTCCCCCGCTCGCCTGGAAAACAATGTCACCGGCTGACCAACCGAAACACTTTCCGCGACCTCGGTGCCACCGCAAGCGAGATCGAGCAATGCTCCGACCAGCGGCACGAACTTGCTGGAGAGCGCCAACTGGCTGTCGTCGGGTTGCCAGCCGCTGGTCAGCGCGAGCACGCGCCCCTCACCGATGCTGCGTTCCAGCAGCGCTGGATCACCGTTGTCGAACCGCGCGACGACCTGTGTGGTGGCCGGAGTCTTGAGCGTCACCGGCCGATGCTTCCAAAAATGGATCTTCGTGAAATCGCTGTAGCGCGGGCTGGCGAACGGCGCGAACAGCGGATGCCTGAAGTCGATCTCGCCCAGAAGCTGGTATTCCTCACGTCCTGCAGCCTGGGTGGCACGCCCTGAGGCTTTGCGAAGGGCGTGGTCAGATTCATCAATCGCAACGCCCGACTCCACGCCCTTCGATGACTCAGGGCGTGGCGCCCCGTCCGATGATTCAGCGCGTGTCATGCCGCGCACTTCCACGTCTTCCAGAATCGCCAAGAGCGACATTGCGGCGGTGTCATCGTGCGGAACCAACAGCAGCAAGCCACCTTGTTCCACATACGCTGTGAGCGTCGCACGCAACTCGTCCGAGATCGACTGCGAAACGACGATGATTTCCGGCGCGGCGTCACCCGGAGGGATTCGTAGTTTGTCGACCTCCAGCGGACGCACCTCGACTTGCCGCAGCGGGTCGTTGGCCACCGCCAGACGCAAATAAAGCTGAAGTCCTTCCGGATCGTCGGCTGCATCGCGACCGGAATACACGAGCGTCGCCTTTAGCGTTCGCGGCGGGACGACAAAAAACGTGTTGTCGAAATCGTGATCGTCACCACGCAAGACGATGCGGTTGGCTTGCAGGCCGTTGGTGCCGCGCGGCAAGCGGATGACTCGGCTTTGTCCCGCCGGGACGTAAACGGGAGTCTCGCCAGCGATATGACTCTGGCTAGCGGGGAGCGTTAGCTCCCCGGTTGGTCTGGAGGTAGTTTTGTCCTGTGATCGACCGGAGGGCTCACGCCCCCCGCTAGCCGATTCCCAACGGATTGTGAACTGATCTCCACTTGAATCGGTCGCGTTGACGACTCGCACACGGACGTCGGTCAGTTCGTGGCCCGCTTCGGTTGGCAGCACCTGCGCGTGAGCGTTGGTCGTGTTCGCCAGTGAGACTCGCTGAGTCACCAGTGGCACGCACTCCGGCCATTCGAACGACTGCAAGGCTTCGATGCGGCTGCCGCTTTGAAAGTCACTGATGACGACGATCTGCGGTTCCAGCGGCGATTGCCGCACATCGCTGGCATTATCGAGTTCACCCGCCACAGTGACCAGTGCCGTTCCGAGGTCGGTCGAACCCCAATCGGGAGCCAGTTTTTTCAAATGGTTGCGAACGACTTGCGGCTTGTCAGCAATCGGCGCAGCTCCCTCCTCTTGAAAGTCGACGATCGTCCGCAGGCGATCACTGAACGCGAATAGCGCGACATCGTCTTGCGGATTCAGATCATCGAGTTGCTTCTCGGCCGCTTTGACCGCCTGCTGCCAGAGGTCACCGCGTTTCATGCTGGCGCTGGTATCCACTAGGATCGCGAGACGCTTGCCGGTGAGATCGGCGAACGACAGCGACGCCGCTTCGCGCAGGAACGGCCGGCTGAACGCGAGCGCCACGAGTGCTAATGCCGCCAGCCGCAGCAAGAGCAGCACGATTTGGTCAAGCCGGCTGCGACGCGTGAGCCGAGGCACGGTCGGCGACAGGAACATCAGCGAACTGAATTCCTGCCGGCCGCGCGGCGTGCGCCGGACCAAATGAAAAATCAGCGGCAGCGAGAGCGCCGTCAGGCCAGCCAAGTACAGCGGAACCAGAATTCCCATTCGCTGCTCCGTAGGTCAGCCTTTCCAGGCTGACTCATCGCCTGACTCAGTCTCCATGCGTCACAAGAACGTCAGGCTGGAAAGCCTGACCTACACCCTCCGCCTGCGTGACACATGCCTCCCACGTCGCATCCGCGAGTTCAGCAGATCGAAGAGCGCCAGATCGAGTGGACGATCGGTGGTCAGGTCATAGATGTCGATCCCCATCCCGCTGCACACGCGTGACAGCGCCTGCGCGTGGGCCGCGAATCGTTCTTGATAGCTGGCTCGCATGGCCTGTGGATCGACGTATAACTCGCGACCCGACTCCAAATCGAAGAACAGCGACTCCTCCTGGAATTGGAAGCTGACTTCGACCGGATCGAGCACGCGGATCACGACGACCTCGTGCCCTTGCGATCGCAAGTACCCCAGCTTCGTCTCCAGCATGTCCACCGGTGCGAGCAAATCGGAAAGCAGCACGACGATGCCTCGCTTGCGAGCCGTTCGCGCAACTTGCTCCAACGGCAAGCCAAGGTCGGTGGCCGTGCCGGCCAGT
>CAYSHJ010000080.1:0-5118 GCA_964430385.1 uncultured Planctomycetaceae bacterium | reverse complement strand
AACGGCGGATCAAACGCTTGCCATACCACATCAACGATGCAGAGTTTGCGGCTGCGCTGGAGGGAGAATTCATGATCCTTGTTAATCGGGATTTTGACAAAAGGGGATCCCATGCCGGAGTCACGTAGCTCAATCTTGGCTCGTTTCCGACAGCAAGTGGTGGCGGGGCAACCAATCATCGGCGGCGGGGCCGGAACGGGGTTGAGCGCCAAGTGCGAGGAAGCGGGAGGCATCGACTTGATCGTGATCTACAACTCCGGCCGCTTTCGGATGGCCGGTCGCGGATCGTTGTCGGGAATGATGCCGTACGGCAATGCGAACCAAATCGTCAAAGAAATGGCGTTTGAAGTTCTGACCGCTGTCGCCCAGACACCGGTGCTGGCGGGTGTGTGTGGCACGGACCCATTCCTGATTCGGGAGTTTTTCTTGCAAGAATTGAGGGCGCTCGGCTTCGCCGGCATTCAGAATTTTCCGACCGTCGGCTTAATCGACGGGACATTCCGGCAAGGCTTGGAAGAGACCGGAATGGGTTACTCGCTGGAAGTCGACCTGATCAAAGCGGCTCGCGAGCTGGACCTCTTGACGACGCCGTACGCGTTCAATCCCGATGAGGCCCGACAGATGGCACAAGCGGGAGCCGACATTGTGGTGGCTCATATGGGGCTGACGACGAAGGGAACGATTGGCGCCAGAACAGCGAAAACTCTGGATGATAGCGTGCGTTTGGTGACTGAGATTGCCGACGCGGCCAAGTCGGCCTGCGGCGACGTGCTCGTCCTGTGCCACGGCGGCCCGCTCGCCATGCCGGACGACGCTCAATACGTCTTGGATCGCGTTCCGGCATGCGATGGCTTTTACGGCGCCAGTTCAATGGAGCGACTGCCTACCGAGGTCGCGATCACTGGCCAGACTCGAGACTTCAAATCGCTTCGGCTGCGTTGCGGAAAATAACGGCTCGCATCAACGCGTCTTCGCCGCTGGCATCGGTGAACGCAGTCAGATGCCCGGCCGGTTGTGTCGATCGCAACGGTCGCGGCGTCTCCGTTAGTTCCGCACGTGGAATCGTGCTCGTCTTGTCTGTCGAAATTCCGACTCCGTGAAGCTACGGACTAGGTTAACGCCAGATCGCGAAAATGGCTCTTCTTTAGGTTCCGTTGGCTTTTCTGTTGTAGACTTCCGTGTTTCCCCGACGCTTTGCGCCGGGAGGATTTGAAGATGACGTTGAAACGTAGCATCCAGAGATTCTTGGTCGTTGACGACTCGCGCGTCGAGCGCACGTATTTGCGTGGCCTGTTGAAGCAACACTGGCCTGACTGCGAAGTCCGCGAGGTCGAGAGCGCCGAAGCCGGCTTGGCGGCTGTGCATCAGGAAGCACCCGACTTGGTGCTGGCCGATTACTGCATGTCCCACACGACGGGATTGGATTTGGTCACGGAGTTGCATCGAACTCATCCTCAAGTTCCGGTCGTGGTGATCACCGGCTTGGGATGCGAGCAGACGGCCGTGAATGCGTTGCAAGCGGGAGCCGCCAGTTATGTCTCCAAGTCCACCTCGCGGCACGAATTGATTTCGGTGCTAACCAGCGTGCTGGATCTGGCCCAGGTCCAACGCAACCGGCGACGAGTCATCGGCTGCCTGACGGGCATGGATTTGCAGTTCGAGATCGGAAACGACACGAGTCTGGCTTCGCCGCTGGTGCGCTACCTGCAAGAGCAGACCAGTTCCCTGCGTGCGTTTGATGAAAGTCAGCTCTTGCGCTTGGGCGTCGCTTTGCAAGAATCGCTGTCCAACGCGGTCAATCACGGCAATCTGGAACTCGACTCGGAACTGCGGCAGGAGGACGAAAGCATCTATTACGTCCTGGCCGAAACACGGTGCGTGCAATGGCCGTACTGCGACCGGAAAGTCCGCGTGTTCGCTTCCTTCCGCACCGACCAGATCAAGTTCGTGATCCGTGACGAAGGACCTGGGTTCAACCACGTTCAAACCAGCGATCCGACCGACGAAGAAAATCTGAGCAGAGTTGGCGGTCGCGGCTTGTTGCTCATCCGGACCTTCATGGACGACGTCTATCACAACGAACGCGGCAATGAAATCACGCTGGTCAAGCATCTCGAACCCGTGACGACGCATTCGATTCCAGCGCCGATCCATCTGTCTCGCCAATTGGTCGAGGCAAGCTAGCGCTTTGTCACCGCTTGATTTTCGGGTGAGCCGGAACGCGCTAGCGTCCGGTTTGTGCCACAAAAAACCGGGGCTAGCGCCCTGCGGCTAATTTCCGCGACCCGAATTCTTTGCTGTGACAAAGCACTAGCGCTGTCGGCCTCAGCACGCCCCCGCCCGTAGGACGACGTCAGACTGCGGATCGCGACTCATCCGGCGATCCAGCGATAGACCGCGTACAAAGCGGCCACGGCCCCGACGATGAACCAGACGGGCTTTCGAGTCGGCGCGACGTCTTCGCGGGAGAGGTAGTTCTCGCAATGCGGGCACATCGGCGAGTCCTCGTGAATCTCCTTACCGCAATACGGACAGGGGATCGTCAGCTCGTCGTCATCATCATCAGGAGCAATAAACTCGCTGTCGCTTGAGTCAAACTCCTCATCCCAGTCGTTGTCATCGTCAGCCGGTTGACCTGGCATCTGCGAACTCCGGAGAACTAATCCTACAGCGCACTTTCGTGTTCCGGTCCCCTCTCCCGCCCGCATCGGGGGGAGAGGGATAGGGTGAGGGGGGCTTCGGAGTTGAGTGGCGGCCGAAGACGAGTTGCTGTCATGAGCAGACGTTGCACTGCGAATGGAGGCGTTGGCACCGTTCGCCCCCTCACCTTAACGCGGGCTTCGCCCGCAACCTTGCTCCCTCTCCCCCGCATCGGTGGAGAGGGGACCGGAACGCACAATATCCGCTGGGGCAAAAACATCGGGTCAATAATCAGTTGGGGTCATGCGGCCAAGCTCGCTCGCATGGGCTTGCAGTTTGAGCACCGTATCGGCAATTTGTCGCAGGTCGTCGTCGTGGCCCAGCAACACCGGATGATGCAGCACCAAAATCGACTCGTCGGCTCGTGTCGCCTGCGGCAAACCGCCGACGGCACGAAAGCGGCCGCGCGTGTGAGTCAGATGCAGCGCGCGAAAGCCAGGATCAAACGCGATCCCTTCGGCTCGCATCGCGCCAGCGAAACGATCTCGCCGCACGTCGCCGAATGAAGCGGAGTCGTACCAAAAGCCGAGCTTGTAGAAGCCGGGAGCTTTGACGTCCCCTGATCCCCCCTTTGAGAGTGGAAGAAAATTCGGATCAACGAAACAACGAAGCCCTGTCACGTCGCGCAAACTGGTTAGCAACCCGGAGACATTCGCGGCGCGCAAGTCGTTCCGTTCGGCGAGGCGATCCAACTGTGGGATCAAGACGGCGGCTTGCAGTTCGGACAGCGGGTACGCGTCGTTGCCACGTTGAGTGTAAAGGCGAATGCGCTGCGCGATCGCGGACGAATTCGTGAAGAGTGCTCCGCCGCGACCGGCGGTTAGTAGCTTGCTGCCACCGAAGCTCAGGATGCCGACGTCGCCCCACGTGCCGGCGACTCGGCCATGTACGATCGCGCCGGGCATCTGACAGGCATCTTCGATCACGGCCAGTTGGTGTCGATCGGCGAACGCTCGCACGGCTGGCATGTCGACGAGCCCGCCGTGCAGATGCGACACAATGAGCGCCTTCGTTTGCGGCGATCGCGCGGCCTCAAGCTGCGTCACGTCGAGTTGTCCGGTCGCCGAATCGACATCGACCAGCACGGGACGAGCGCCGACTGTCAGAACGTTCTTGAAGTTGCCCGCGAAGTCATACGCCGCCAGGATCACTTCGTCGCCCGCGCCGACGTGGAGACCTCGCAACGCCAGTTCGACGGCGGCAGTACCGCTGCTCGTCAGCAAGACGTACGTGCGACCGTGCATTGCGGCAAGTCGCTCGGCCAATTCGCGGCCATTGAGCCCGTGATATTTTCCCCACGACCCGTTGACGAACGCTCGCCGCAACGCCTCGGCGACCGCGTTGTCGGCCAACGGCCAAGTCGACGGACCGGCCGGCCGAACGGGACGTCCACCCAGCAGCGCTGGTCGATCGGGAGAGCCGGGTCGGCCGGTCATCGTGTTGTCGGATGAATCGGTCATCGCGGTTCGCAGGTCGCCTACAACCGCCGGACTTTGATGTTCTTCCAGCGGCATTTGGCGCCATTCGGCCAGCCCTGCCCGCCGTGGACTTGCACAGAAATCGAACCGGACGGTCCAAGCGTTTCGGCGACCTTCGCGCGGTCGTAGTTCGTGGCTTCGAACTTCTTGCCGTCGAACTCGTTGACTTTCAAGCCATTGATCCAGGTCGTGATCTGCGGCGGATTGCCGACGACGCGCACGCGCACCGAGTTCCAATCGTTGATTTTCCAGACTTTGAGCCATTCATCGCTGGTACAAGTCGGCGTCGCCGTCGGCGGAGATTCAGTCGGCTTCGCGAAAAGTTTTAGCAGCTTGCCATCTTTCTCTTCGCCAAAGATGTCATAAGGCCGCGTGTTGAATCCGCCGGTCCCCTCGCCGTAGATGTGGCCGACGTTTCCGCGATCGTGATAGTCGACCATCATTTGGAAGCATTGCCCTTTGTCGTTGGATCGCACGAACAGTCCGCTGCACACGCCCCAATCGGGCTTGATGTCGATCAGCAATTCGAAGTCGCCGAACTTTTCGTCGGTCAGCAGAATGCCGCCGTTGCCGCTGCCAGGCGGGTCTTGCTCGCCGGAGATGACTCCGTCCTCAACGGTCCACGACCCGCCGGTGCCGTGCCCAATCCGCTCCGGATTCTTGTGCCAACCGGTGAGCGTCTTGCCGTCAAAAATCGACGTGAAGCCGACGTCGTTTTTCACAGGATCCGCGCCGGAGACCGGGTTCCTCAGCACGCCGATCCCTTCGATCTCGACTTCGCAAACATCGCCCGGTCGGATCGCCGAGGTCTGACCGGAAGTTCCCGTGAAAATCAGGTCGCCGGGATGCAACGTGATGTGCTGGCTGATGGCGCTGATTTGCTTGGCGCAATTGTGAATGAAGTCCTTGGTGCGTTGGTCCTGAAGCGTTTGGCCGTTCA
>CAYSHJ010000079.1:0-2644 GCA_964430385.1 uncultured Planctomycetaceae bacterium | reverse complement strand
CTCTTCTGTCAACGCTTCACCCACCCTCTCGCGAGAGTCGGCGCATGACTCGAAGCCGAACTGGTTCGCTATTCCTTCGTTCGTGCAGAACTTTCATCTGCTACTCTCTTCCGGCTTTTACCGGCGCTTTCCCTGTCCCCTCTCCCCCCGCTTCGGGGGGAGAGGGTTAAGGTGAGGGGGTTTTCGAGGTCGATACGCGATCGCCGTCGAGTAAGCGTCTCGGTAAGAGGTTGCATGGAGTCCGAGGGCGTTAGCAACAATCGCTCCCCCTCTCCCTAGCCCTCTCCCCCGATGCGGGGGAGAGGGGACCAGAAAGTGAAACGTGCGCTGTCGTACTGAATTCACGCCCTGTCGAGTGCGTCGCGAGCATCTCATGTCCAACATCCCTTTTTACCTCAGCGTTTGACGGCTATTTCCGCCAGACGGCGGTGATTAACGGCCGATCCCTCGCGGATCCACACGCTCTACTCGTGCTCTAGAATTCCGTCTCATAGCGCTTCGTCATTTCTTTGCGAATGTCGGCGGTGGCATCTTCGATTTCTTTCCAACTGTTAAAACGCACGGCCGTCGCCTGAGCTTTCTCTTCAGTGTTAATCTGTGCTTTCACACTCTCGTTCGAGCGGAAATTGGTATAGCCGTTTTGGTCGTAGTTGTATTGATAGTTGCCGTAGACGCTCGACTTTCGCACGCCGGATTTGACGCCGCTGGCTCGTTCGGCGAGGGCCATCGTGCGGAACGTCTCGCCGATTCGAGCACCCCAGGCCAAAAGGTCGTCATCGACATTCAGGACTGGCATCGCGTCCACTTTGCGGCCGTAGCGTTCCATCCACACGGCATGGTTGTCGCGCGTGTCGCCCAGTGTTTTGCGGAGGTCTTCGATCAAGACCGCGACGGACTTGAAATACGTGATCGACGCAGAAGCCTTGATTGTCGCGGATGGTGTCGCGGATGGTGACGACGGGCTGGGAGTGTCGGGAATCTCGCCCTTCAGTGTGCTGAACTTGACCGAGGGAATTTCGAGCAAGCTGAAAACTCGGCGCAAAGCGTCCGTCGAGAACGTCCCTTCCAAGACGATGGACTTCTCGACGGTCTTCGCCGTCCACTGATCGAGTCCCGGCAGCTTGGCTCCGAAGCGATCGAGGACTTCGAGTAGCAGTGGCTTGGCTTGTGTGCCGAGCAACTGCGGGCTCTCGCTGAAATCAACTCGCAGCGTCCCGCGAGCCGACTCGCCGACCGCGATCCGCAGCGTCAATCCCTGCACGCCGGTGATCAGTTTCTCGATCGGTTCCAGCTTGGTCGACAAACTCTTCAGAGCCGGAGACGCCTGCAATCGCTCGCGCAGGCGATGCGGCTGCGGCACGTCTTTCAGGTCGAGCGCCATCACGATTTGATTGGTCCGATCGACCAACTTCTCCGCCGCCGTGAGATAGCCGGAGGTCAAGCCGGTCGCGTTGCTCTGCGTCCAGCGCGAGACGAACTGCCGATTCGCAGGGAAAACGACTCCCAACTGCTTGGCCTCCAAGGCGACAAAATAGGCGTCGCTGGGCGTCCACGCGCAATCGACTCCGCCGATCTTGTCCAGGTAGCCCCCTTCCGCTCGCGCGATCGAGCGCATGGAGAGCGGCTCGGTCAGATTCATGACCGCGAGTTCCCAATCGACGTTTAATTCGCCGGCAAAGTTCAATGCCGACGCCACGACGATCCGGCTCGCCTCCGGAGGCAGCATCATCGGCCGCTCGACAAACGCCGCCTCATGCTTCTTCTGCCAGCCTTGAGCCTGAGCCAGCGGAGTCCCCTGCAACGCGGTGACATCCAACACCATCAGCGCATTCGCACCCGCGGGAATTCGCTTCAGCAACTCATCGGCCGCAACCCAACGGCCGACTGAGGCGAACAGTACGAACAGGACAACGATGGCCTGAAAACGGCGAATCATGGCGACGATCTCCAGTGCTGAAAGGACTTGGGCGAACGCCCGTTGGCGTGGAGTTATATCCGGTTGATGGTTCGTCGTCTTGCGACCACGAGACTACGACGCGGCAGAACAGTGGTCTTGGCTGTGCGCCGTCTGAGGTTTTTTGCCGCCGTCCGCGAGCCAGTCGATCGCGTAGTAAAATACCGGCGTCAGGAGAATTCCGAAAGCCGTCACGCCCGACATCCCGTAGAGCAATCAGGTCACGCATGTCGCGATGTCATTCGAACGCCCGGCCTGACGCAGATGCCGGGCTTTGGTCGAGCTTTGAGTTGCCACTTTGCGGCTGTCATTGGAGACTGTCATGGGAATCGTTAAGACGGTGTTACGATGGCGATATCTCTTAAAGACTTGGTCGGCCGGATTGTCGAGTCCAGCTTGCTCACCGAAGCCGAGACGCGCGAGGTCATTGGCGAATGGCCCGCCGACCAGCCGGCGTTGGACGGCGAGCAATTCGCTCGCGAGTTGGTCAAGCAGAAGCGGCTGACCAAGTTTCAGGCCGAGCAGCTTTACGCCGGCAAAGGGAAGTCATTGACGTTGGGGAACTACATCATCCTCGACAAGCTCGGCCAGGGCGGCATGGGGATGGTGCTCAAGGCCGAGCATAAGCGGATGAAACGAGTCGTCGCGCTGAAAGTGATGACGGGACCAGCGATGAAATCGGCCGACGCG
>CAYSHJ010000078.1:0-12115 GCA_964430385.1 uncultured Planctomycetaceae bacterium | reverse complement strand
CCTTTCGTGCCAAAGACTGAGATTCGAGTTCCAACCGTCAGACTCGGTACGATTTCATTTTCAAGCAATCTGAGAAAGCCCAAAACCAAGTGTTCAAACCCTACGTTCACAGGGCTGGCTCCGAAAGCCTTGGACGACCTGCAGGCACTGCTCGACTACATCGGTCGCGATGCGCCTGCGTCGGCCCGTCGGTTCGGCGAGAAGCCGCGCGGGGCGAGCCAGTCTTATTGGTCGAGCCAGCAGGCGAAGAGTTCGTTTTGACCGTAGCGGTCGGCTTCGATGCGGAAATTGCGTGCTTGCGAGCGAGTCCGGCATTCCAAGCGTTCTTGGATCAACGATCTGGTCCCGCTCGAACCCGGCCATTCAGCGACTATGTCCGAGAACTCAATGAGGAATTGAATCGGGAAAATCTCGCCAGCATACCGGCTGCGACATAGCCCGTTCAGCGAAAGTTGCTTGGTTTCGTCTCGACCGGGCCAATGCGTTTCTTTCCCACGGCCAGTTCGTCAATCCACAGCGTCTGTTCGTGGGGCAGCCATCCCGGCCCGAAGTACGGAGTCAGCAGGAATTGGTTGAACTTCATCTTCGGAAAATCGGTCGAGCGTAAGACGACGTCGGTCCGGTCGATGACCAACTCGCCGTCGAACCAGCCGCGCACGACGCCGTTGGCGTTCGGCTTGTCTCCCCTTCAGGTGATGTTTCCGGAATGAACCGCTTCCCGGCGGAACTTCGATCACTCGTTCGATACACTCTGATCCATGACCGATACTCTCCCCCGTACGAACAGCCGTGAATTGACGTTTCAAAATGGTATCGCGATTGGCATCAGCAATCGCTGGCATCAAGGCCAGTATTGTTCGATCCTGACGGCGGCTGGGATTGTGGGCTGTGGCATCTACGATTTGGAAACGCCGGCCGAGTTTGGCCAAGCGATTGCGATCTGCAAAGGGACGCCGGCTCATCCGCTGACCGAACCGGAAGACCTGTTCGATTCCAAGATCGTCGGGCTGACGCCGAAGGCGGCAGCGTTCGGAATTCACCTTGGCATGACCGGCCGCCAAGCGGTCGAGCTGATGTTGCAGGCGTCGCGGCGCCTCGACGATTCCGAATCAACGAAACCAAATTGACGCACGACACCTCTCAAGCCCCCTGCCCTGCCCTGCCCTGCTCTGCTCTGTCAAGGAATTCGTTTCATGTCCGATCCGATTCAAGTGAAGTCGCTCGACCACGTGACGATCGTTGTGAAAGACCTCGACCGCTCGCGGCGGTTTTATGTTGACGGCCTGGGCATGCGTGAAACGCCGCGGCCGACGTTTCAATTCCCCGGCCTGTGGTTCCAGGCGGGAGCGACTCAAATCCATTTGATCCTCGAACACGCGGGCACGCCGCCGGCCGGGAATCCGTTGCCGGAGCAATTCCGCACCTCGCGGTCGCATCACTTCGCGTTCCTCGTCGATGATGCTCAGGCCACGTACCTCCGTGCTCAAGAGCTGGGGATGAAAATCGTTTCGCCCCCGAAGCCTCGCCCGGACGGATTCGTGCAGGTGTTCCTCAACGACCCAGACGGACATGTCGTTGAACTGTGTTCGCCCGAGTAGACGCAAGCAGCCGCGCTGGAGTTACCGCCCTGACGGTCTCTATACTCACCGCCAAGTTCGTCATCTTTTCATCATCAGACTGAGCACGACACCTCAACATGTCCAACCAAATCAAACGCATGCTGTTGGGATCGATGGCCGCTTCCGGAATCGTGGCCGTGACGGCGCTCGTCGACATGATTCTTGAATTCCCGTACTCCGGCCGACGAGTTCTGGACGTTCTATTCCTGATCAGCGCGGGCATCATCATCTACATGGCTTACGAGGCCTACAAAGAATCGACTTGAAAGAGTCGCCAGGCGACGTCGATCCGCTGAAACGCGACGACCGATTTTTGGCGATTTACCGCCGACTCGGCCTGACCGACGAAGACAGGTGGCTGGAACATCGTCATTCGTTCAAAGGAGGTCAGAATGCTTCCCGGCATCAAACAGTTTGATCTGACAGGCCGAGCCGCGATTGTCACCGGCGGTTCGAAGGGCTTAGGTCAGGCGATGGCCGAAGGTCTCGCGTCAGCTGGCGCTGACGTGCTCGTCACCAGCCGACACGCCGATGAAGCGGACGCCGCGGCGAAGCAGATTTCTCGCGATTACGGCCGCAAGTCGATCGGTATCACGGCGGATGTGACCTCGCCCGACGCGGTGGCCGCAATGATCGAACGTGCTCTGCGCGAGTTCGGCAAGATCGACATCCTGGTCAACAACGCCGGCATCAACATCCGTGGGCCGATCGAAGAACTGACCTACGAGCAATTCAAGCAGGTCAACGACATCAATGTGGGCGGTGTCTGGCTCTGTAGCCGAGCCGTCGTGCCGCACATGAAGCAGCGGCAGTACGGCAAGATCGTCAACTTGGCCAGCACGCTGGGAGTCGTGGGCTTGGCCAATCGCTCGCCATACGCCTCCAGCAAAGGGGCCGTGGTGATGATGACCAAAACTCTGGGATTGGAACTCGCGCCGTGGAACATTACGGTCAATGCCATCTGCCCCGGCCCGTTTCTCACACCCATGAACGTGTCGATCGCCGAGACCGAGGATGCGAAGAAGAACGTGGTCGGTGCGGTCGCGTTCAACCGCTGGGGCCGCATGGAAGAGATTCAAGGGGCGGCGATCTTCCTCGCCAGCGATGCGTCCAGCTACATGACGGGCAGCCTCGTGACTGTCGATGGCGGCTGGACGGCACGGTAGGTTGGGATTCCATCCCAATCTTGAAGTGTCAGCGGACGACTATTCGTCGATTTCTTCCAGCATCTGGTCGGCGCGGTCGAACAGTTCGCGCAAGAGGAGGCGAAAGCCAGGGACGATCTTGCCGCCGTCCAAGACACCGTCGAGTTCAATCGCCGTTCGCTCCGTCAGCGACGTGTGGATCGTCGCATTCCTTCGCTTCGGGTCGATCACCCACGCCAGCCGGACGCCCGACGTGAAATACTGCTGGAGCTTCAATTCGATTTCTTTCGGTGTGTTGCTCTTCGACAGAACTTCGACCGCCAAATCCGGGATCAACACGGGGATCGGCTTGCTGCGCGACGGCTTGTACTGATGCAATCGCCGCTTCGAGACAAAACACACATCCGGCGCGCGGGCTTGCTGCGGAAACAACCGCAAGACTGCGTCGGAACCGAGCACGATGCCCAACCGATGCACGTGAACGTGCTGACCAAGAATCTGAATCAGGACCGACGCCACCAGTGATTCGTACCAGCCCATTTGCTTCTCCACGATCACGCCGTCGATGAGTTCACAGGTTCCGGGGGTCTTGCGGTCCAACCGTTCGAGGTCTCGGATCGTGGCGGTGCCAGGGGCGGGATGCAGCCGAATGCGCGACAGCGGAATGCCGCCCAGCCGCTGTTGGACGTCGCTCAGCATAGAGTCAGGTCCGAAGACGCTCTTCGCGGCACGCGGTCGTGCAGCGCGGGAACCACGTTTCGCGCGGCCGCTTCTGGATGGTTTCGTCACCACGGTTGCCATCGTTGGATTCCCTGTCGATGATTCGGAAGTACGCCGCTGATTGTTTCCGGCGCTGATGAGCAATTCAAGTCGGTAGCTCCGGCCCTTGTGGCCGGGTCGATGGGATGAGTCCCTGCTTTGTCGTTAAATATCGAACCATCCTGGCCACAAGGGCCCGAGCTACAGATTCCACAAGGCAGAAGGCAACTTCTCGCATGACGGCGCGACTCACGATCTTGGGCAGCGGCAGTGCGGGCCACTCGGCCGTGGTCGACGTCGACGGCATTCGACTTCTGATTGACGTTGGCCTCGAACCGCGCGATCTGGAAGCCCGAATGTCGCAGGTCGGCTTGAAGTGGGAAGACCTGTCGGGCGTGCTGATCACTCATCGGCACACCGATCATTGGCGTCCGGCCACGTTCGCGAAGTTGCTCGAACAGCGAGTGCCGATTCATTGTCATCGCGATCACGTCGCCGCGTTCCGAACCGGCTGTTGCGATTTTGACGAGATCGAACGCTTGAAGCTGATGCGTGTCTACGTGACGAATCGGCCAGTTCGCTGGGCGGACTCTTGGGAGTGTCGACCGTTCCGCGTGCGACACGACGGTGGAGCGACCTTTGGTTTTCGGTTCGATCGCTTAGTCGCCTCGACTCCCTCTTTCGACGTGGGGGAAAGGTCGTTGTCGTTCGCGTATGTCGCGGACCTGGGCTGCTGGGACGATTCCATCGTGACCGCATTGCTCGATGTTGACCTGCTGGCGCTCGAATTCAATCACGATCCAGCACTACTCAATGCCAGCAACCGGCCGCCGTGGCTCATTGGCCGAGTGCTTGGTGACGAAGGACACCTCTCGAACGCGCAAGCGGCGGCGCTGCTGCGGCAGGCCCTGCAACGATCCAGCGGCGATCGCTTGCGGCAACTCGTGTTGTTACATCTCAGTCGCGAATGCAATCAGCCGGCACTGGCGCGCGCCGCCGCCGAGGCCGTCTTGACTGAACACGGTCGCCAAGCCACGGCGTTCGTCGCGGAGCAGGATCAGCCGTCACCAATGTTCGTCATTGGAGAATCGTATCGCGATCAGCGGTTGCCTGACTCAATTTGCAATGACTCCTCCGACCGTCTTTCCGACTGTTGCCCATGATTCGCCCGCTGGTCGTCATCAATGTCGTTGGCCTGACGCATGAGATGCTCGGGCCTCTGACGCCGAACATCTCGCGCCTGGCCGCCGACGGATTCGCACGCCCGATGGGAACCGTCTTGCCGGCCGTGACCTGTTCGGCACAAGCCACGTTGCTGACGGGATCGCTGCCGCGCGAGCACGGCGTCGTCGCGAACGGCTGGTACTTTCGCGATCTGGCGGAAGTGCTCTTCTGGCGGCAGTCGAATCACCTCGTGAGTGGCGAACACGTGTACGACGCGGCCCGAAAACGTGATCCAGGCTACTCGGTCGCGAAGCTGTTCTGGTGGTTCAACATGTATGCCGACGTGAACTGGTCGGTGACGCCGCGACCCAGTTATCCGGCCGACGGCCGCAAGGTCATGGACAGTTACAGCCAGCCACCGGAGCTAAAGGACCGTCTGCAAGAACAGCTTGGCGTGTTTCCGCTGTTGAAGTTTTGGGGACCGGGAGCCGACATCACCAGCAGTCGCTGGATCGCCGACGCCTCCGTGGCCGTGATGCATGATCAACAGCCGTCGCTGACCTTGGTCTACCTTCCGCACCTGGATTACAACCTGCAACGCCTCGGTCCGTCCGCGCCGCGCATCGCCGAGGACATTCGTGAGATCGACGCCGAAGCTGGCAAAGTCATCGACGCCGCGAGAACTCGCGAGGCCGATATCGTCGTGCTGTCCGAGTACGCGATCACGTCGGTGCGTCAGCCAGTCCACATCAACCGCGTGCTGCGTGAGCACGGCTTCTTGCAAGTTCGCCGCGAGGCCCTCGGCTGGGAAGCGCTCGACGCCGGCGCCTCGCGAGCGTTCGCGGTGGCCGACCATCAAGTGGCTCACGTTTACGTGCGCCGCTCGGACGATGTCGCCGCCGTTGCCGATCTGCTGCGCCGCACCGCCGACATCGACCGCGTCCTGGACCGCGCCGCGCAAGCTGAGTTCGGTCTCGATCACGAACGCTCGGGCGAGCTGATCGCCGTGGCCGCCCCTGAAACGTGGTTCACGTACTACTTCTGGCTCAACGACGTGTTGGCCCCCGACTACGCCCGCACCGTCGACATCCATCGCAAACCGGGCTACGACCCGGTCGAATTGTTTCTCGATCCGCAACTGAAGTGGCCGAAGGCGCGAATCGCTTTCCGCCTCGCGCAGAAGCTGCTCGGCTTCCGCTATGACATGGACGTCATCGGCCTCGACGCGACAATCGTCCGCGGCAGCCACGGCCGTTTGCCGACACCCGGCTGGGAAGCTCGCGAATCGCCCGTCTTTGCCTGCTCGTCGAAAGCCATTGAGCAAGACTCGATTCGCATGGAGGCCGTGAAGTCTCTACTGCTGCGTTTGCAGTTTGAGTGACATCTGCGATATACCTCGCACGGCCACGTCTGACACATTTTCGGGACGCTTTACACTAACCCGAAGCGTAAGCGAGGGCAGAGGTTTCAGAACCTCGCTAACGCTTCGGGTTAGTGTCAGGCTCGACCGTATGGGGTATCGCTACCATCGCGGTGGCAGCGGGCTATACTCACCCGCCCGATCGAAACCTCAAAATAATTCCCGTTGGAATTCCGCAAGCAAAGTCATGGCCGATTTCAACAAATACGATCCGCGTGTCGATTCGCTCGTCATCGAAACCAAGACCTTTTGGGATGCCGCGATCGGCAATCTGTCGGACGCCGACAAAACCTGGCTGGCCGCCGCCGTGCATCGCAGCCCCGACAAGGCGGCCAAGGTCGAGTACGACCGAGCTCACACCGGCTTCACGCGTACGATCACCGTCACCGTCGCCGACATCGAACGCCTGTACCATGAAAAGATCGCGTCGTAGCGCCAGCGAGCCTACGTCCGCCGCGGCGGAACGGCTACGTTTCCAGCGGCTACACGCGCGCTATTTCAGCTTGCTCGCCAACTTGCGAAACCGTTCGCGAAATGTGACCGCGTCGTAGTCGGCGATTTTCGGCAGCGTCTTTTCCGGAGCGAACTCCGGCACCTTACGTGGAGTTGTCGAACCCGGCAGCGTTTGCGTCGCCTCGCGGCCGTCGATCAGGTCGAGCACGAACAGGCGTTCGATCTCGGCCATGTCACAGTCGAGCGCGGCGACTTTCGCACGTAATGTTTCATCGCTGCGGTCGGACGCGAGTTCTTTTCGCAGCACTTGCGCCGCCCAGACCAATTGGCGGGCCGAGTCGTAATCCCAAAAGTCGCTGTCGGCCACGGCGGCGAGGTCTTTGAACACGATCAAGCCGGCGTCGCGCGGCAGCGACTTGCGTTCCAGCGCGGCGGCTTGAGCATCGAGCCATTCCGTCAGCGACTTGATCGCGTCTGGCCAGCGATCGCTGCGGCCAAATGGTTGCTCGCTGAGCAGCGTTTCGACCGCCCGCCAGCGCGTGTCGAGTTCATTCGGATCAGAGCCGTTTGTTTTCAGCGCCACTTTGGTCAGCGCGACCGGCCACGCGCGAAGCATCGGGCGACCCGGCGCGCCGCGCAGTGTGCGTCGTTGTCGCCAGCCGCGGTCTTTCAAATCGTGATGACACGCGAAGCATTCGAACTGTGCCAACTCCGGCCAGTCGGGTTTCAGCACCGGTGTCGCGAACTTGTCATCAGCCAGCGAACCGGTCAGCTTCAGGTTCTCACTGAACGACACCAGCGTGGCGACGAGGGCGTTGCGTGTCTCGTGAAGATTTTCCAATTGGTATGTGTCGCGACCGTACGTGTCGTCCGTGCTTTTCGCGAGAAACTCCACGCGGACGTTGACCGACTTCTGGTCGAAATCACGCCAATGCTTCGGCATCTGCGCGGCGAACGTTGAAAGTTCAAAACCGGGCAGCGGTGGATGCCCCGCGGCGTACATTTCGTGTGTGACGATCTTGCCTTCGTCCGCGTTTCCCAAATGGCAGGAAAGGCACAGTCGAGTTCGTGAGATCGGCGATCGAATGTCGGTAAAGCCGAAACTCCTTTGCTTCTCGGTGGCTGAAAGGAATCGCCATTTGCTCTTGCTCCAATGCCGCTGAATCCATCCCGAGTTTTCGACTCCATCGACGTCACCCGACGGCGAGTGACATCCTTCACAACTGATTCCTTGTCCGATCTTCGCGTAGTCCGCGTCCGCCCATTCCGCGAGCTTCGTGCGCGGATTGGTTCCCAGAGCAGCGAGAGGAAATGCGGTGTGACACGCCAAGCAACGCTTGTCCCGATAAATCTCGGCAATCCCCAGACGATCTCCGATTTGTTTTGAGCGGTCGTTCTTCAGCGACATGAAGCCCTGGACATGCTTGTCCGATTTCTCCCAGACCAGTGATTCGTCGAGACGCACCCAGGTGTCATTCACCAGGCCAGGAAAGACCGCTTTGAGTTTTCGTGCGGATTCCGCGTCCTTGGAATGGCACAGCGTGCATCCGTCGGCACCGACAAAAGTGCGCTGGCCGGCCGATTTGGACGTGGTGTCCTGTGCCCGCGACGCCGCGGCACTCATGACACCGACAAACAGGACCAACAAAGCAGATTTGCGCCACACCGTTGTACCGCTCGTTCTTCGGTCGCGTCGCAGCAGCCCCGACAGGGGCGAAAGAAAATAGCCCAGGGCGCAAGCCCTGGGTTCTCGTGCGACAAGCGAAGCCAAGCCCCATCGGGGCGACAGGAGTTCGACCGACGATTCTTCGGTCGCCCCGATGGGGCTTGATGTCCGCTTTGGTATGAAGTCCCAGGGCTGACGCCCTGGGCTATTTTCTTTCGCCCCGGCCGGGGCTGAAGAAGCGCAGCCTGGAAACGTCTCGGCGAATGATCGCTGCGAATCACGGCTATTTGATCCTCGCTTGCACTTCGGGCTGGTGTGCAAGGAAGCTCCTTGCCGTTGCCGATATCCGATCAAGCTCATCATCTCTCGGACTCCTTCAAGGCTTTGTGTTCTTGTCGATCTCGTCCAGCAACGTTCGCATCCGACGCAGATCGGCTTTCAGCCGGTCGATCGAGGCCAGAGTGAATTCACGCGGGCTGCTGAAGCCGGCCGGAGAATTCAACATCTCGTTCATGGACGCCAGCGCTGTCAGCCGAGCCTTTCGCCGCTTGTCTTCCGCCGGCGACGGTGGTTCGTCGATCGCGTGAGCGGCATGCGTCAGCGCACTCAGGCCGAGATACACCTGCGTGGCGGCGTCCCAATCTTCGGCGACCAATCGCGTCCCCTCGTCACCGGTCAGGTGTGCGAGCGTCTGCCGCATGGCCTTGTTCGCGAACAGTTCCCGCGCGGCATCGGCGCGATTCAAGCGTTCGGCCCAAGCACTCAGTTCTGCCGCCGCCGCGTCCGCGTGTTGACGAACATCGGCCGGCTTCGGGAACGGCTTCGTCATCAAACTCCGGACCCTGGCCAACGGTGAGATGGCCGCCGCGAGGTCCGGTCCTGACGTCTGTTTCGCGAGCGGTTCCAGCAGGGCGGTGTGCCAAGTGTTCCACGGCAACTGCCCGCGCGGACGGCCGGTGAATCGGTCGCCCTGTCGCCAACTGGGCGACTGCAAATCATGATGACAAGCGAAGCAGCTCCATTCGGAAAGCTCCGGCCACGCGGTGGTGGATTGCTCGCCGACGTTGGGTTTGTCGGCCAAAGCCGCTCGCTGCGAAAGCAGTTTCAGCGATGCTTCGGCCGACGCCACTTGGCCGATGAGCCACAGTTTCGTTTCGAAAGACGATTCGCCGGCAGCCGCGCCAGCGTTTTTCGGCAACACGTGCCGAGCCGCATCCGCCTCGCGCCGCCAATGAGACGGCAGGTTGGCGTGAAACGTGGACAGCTCGAAGAACAAGCGTGGGTGACCGGCGGCGATCAGGTCGTGATTGACATCTCGGCCCGCCGCGCCGACATGGCATTCGGCACACGTCCGCGCTCGCGTTAGGATGTTTTTCAACTCGCGAAAACCGAGGCGTTGTCGGTCAGCGGCAGTCAATCGTTTCTTCCAGTCCGGGCGTTGATGAGCCGCTACCCAATGTTCCGCCGGGCCGTGACACTGCTCGCAACTGACGCCGTCCGTCGGCAGTGTGTCGTGTTGGAGTCCGCCGGTTGTGGTCGCCGCTGAGTGGCAATTCAAACACACCACCGACTCGTGCGCCGGCTGGGGGAGATTCAACCGCCGAGCCATTTCACGCGATGATTCGTTCAGCAAGGCCGAATACGCCCACGCATGCGGATCGCGTTCAATCCAGGTCGAGTACTCGCCGCCAATCCCCTTTTGCGGCCGCACGCCCCCGTGGCAGGCCGCCGCCGAGCACGACACTGTGCCGAGCAATTGCGGCTGCTGCGGCTGCTGCTCGACACGCTGCTTTTCGGGCGCCGCAATCGCCGGCGAGGATTTCAACCAGTTCGGTGCCGCGTCCGGTTCGATCGCGCGGCCTACAACAAGGCATGTCGCGGCCAGCGTGGCAGCAATCGCACACAATACGACGAGTTTTCGAGTCATTTCTCGCCCAGCCGTCCGTTGAGGTTTTCTTTCGTCGGGTCGTGATACCGATGGCACTCGACACAATCGGAACGAGCGCCATGCATCGACTTCGAAAGCAACCTCTTTAAGGAATGGTCTTCGTTCCGCACCTTCTCCGCCGGCAGTCCATCCACCCATTGAGCCGGGTTTTCGGAATGGCACGCTCGGCAAACCACGATCGACGGGATGAGCACATCGCCGGTGCTTTTGCTTTGGAGGACGTCCGCATGACAGGCTGTGCAACCGAGCAAGCGATGCGCTTCGTGATGGAACTCGCTGTGAATCAGCCAACGTTCCGGAATGTTCGTCTTCACGATGCGCCAAACGGCGAGGGACGTCTCAATCTTCGCGGCGACCGGCTCGACCTCATGGCAGTACCGGCAGCCTCCGGCCGCTTCGTAGCCGAACTGCGTGTGTCGATGCTGCTGAGCCATCGCCTCCGCTTTCGCGACCGCATTGCCAACGTCTTGCGCCTGAGCTTTCGTCAGCCGCTGAGAGTCGCGATGCCCCGGAATCGGTCGCGCCGGCATGTCATCTGCCTCCCGCTTCCCGCTTCCCGCTTCCGGCTCGCCGCGCACCGCGCGTAGTGTGTAAAGCTCGGTTAAGAATCCGCGCACGATGTCCGGCGTCTCGTGTGGCACGGCCTTGCCTGGGAATTGCTCCTGGTCGAATAGCAGCGGATGGCACTTGCGGCAGTGCGGATCATATTTGATCGGCTTGAGAAAGCGGCGTTCATGGTCGGTTTCGTGGCACACCTCGCATCTGTGCGAGAGATCAATGAGTTTGCGGTTCTCGTCGATCAAGCCTTCCACGATGTCTCCGTTCTCGTACTTGGCGTGTAAGTGTTTGGCGTGGTTGAAGCGGATGCGGCCTCGGTCTTGCCAGCGCGGGACAGCACCCACGTCCGGAGGCTGAAATTTCTCGACGGTGCGAACGACAGCATGCTCTTCAGGCTTCTCGGTACCCTCTGCCGATGGGGATGGAGGCGAATCAACTTCTCCGTTGAGGAGCTTGGTCAACAGGAAGTCCGGATGTCCGCCGAGTTCATCGAAGCCTGTGACTTTGTTGGCAAACGCGCCTTGGCCGCCGTGAGACTTCAAGTCTCGATGGCAAGCGACGCAGTGCCGGTCGCTGGGGCGAGTCAGCATTTCCGGTCCTTCGTGCTCCTGATGACACGCCGCGCACGAAACTTTGTGGTGTGCCGGCACTTGGTTGGCGTGATGCTCGGCTACGCGATGACACGTTTCGCACTTGGTGCTGTCGATTGAGTGCGATTCGTCCCGCTGTCCGTTGTCGGACTTGCGAAACGGGTTGAGCCGCTTGAGCGGCGTCCAGGTGGTGTGGCATTTCGCGCAATCGTTCTCGATTAACCGATGCGGTAACGACACCGGGCCGGCTTGGTAGATTTGATGTTCGCCCAGCACTGTCTGCCAAGACAACCACAGCAGCGAACCGACTCCCGCCCACAGTGCCAGCCACCACGTCGCGCGACGAAATCGGTTAGGGTGCGAATGCACGTCAATCTCAACGCGATTGGAGAGTTCTCGACTCGAACGAAGCATGGCGGGCGATTCCCTACCTGATGTCAAACCAAACGGGGAATGACGAATGACAAAGTACCCAATGACGAATGAATGACGAAGCTCGAATGACGAAGACTCGAGGCCGCACGTCTCAGGCTGTTCGAGGCCGTTGTTGACTCGTCATTGGGTACTTCGTCAGTCAGTAGTTCTAAGTTTGTGGTTGGACGGAGCTGTCTTTACTCCGCAGGAGAACGAACACAGAGGCGATCTACCCCGTTGGGCAACGCCGTTAAGGATTTTTGTTCGCGTATCCAAGGGGAAACGACAGATCCCGAAGGGATCAAAGCTATTAGCCGGTGGTCGCCGAAGGCGCACCACCGGTTCAAAGCGAATGGATGTGTTGCATCCCGGAGGGATG
>CAYSHJ010000077.1:0-2048 GCA_964430385.1 uncultured Planctomycetaceae bacterium | reverse complement strand
GGATCTAGTTCAGGAACGCGAGAGCATGCGGCAGCATTATCGCGCGCACGAGAAGCACGCAGATCGAAATCCAGCCCGAGGCCAGCCCGCGCAGCCGTCAGGGGCACGATTCAATTGTGTAGAGGTAGACGCGGCCACGGAACGCGTCCACGCACACGGAAACGTGGGCCAGACTGAGATCGACCAAACTGTCGATATTGCCAAATTCATCGGCTCCCGCAATCAGCGCCCGTGCCTTGGTCGGCGCCCCTGGTGCGCTTCGGAACTTGTTGACCAGCGAGGCGACGTCTCCTAGATCGGGTTGGATCGTAGCACTCGGTGGATTGTAGGGAGTTTCAACGTCTCCCCAGCGAGTGGTCTTGATGGTGTAGGAGTCAAGGATATCTGCGCAATCGGCTTCGTTGCCCATGCAGCTTTCGGCCAGCACCTCCACATCGTAAATCGAGCTTGGCACGATCGCGCTGCCCTTGACGTGCAGCCGCAGGATTGACCCCCAATCCTGGTAGTTCGGATCGCACTGCAATACGGAAGAGTGGTAGGTGATTCCGGAAGCGGTCGATTCAATATATTGGACGGGCGGGGCTACCCAGCGCACCTGCCCCTCAAAACTCGTAAATGGTATCGACGGGCCACCGGTATAAGGCGGGTTGACATGGTGCAACGAAGAAAGGCGCACGCGAATCGCCGTATTGGCGCCGGGGTTGCCGGGCACGAAAGAGATGTGCCGGCACTTGTCGATTTCGGGAGCGCGAACTATGACGCCGGATATTTCGCCGGCCGAAAACTCGTCGCTATGGATGTTCACGTAGTAGAGACCATCGAGAACCTGCTGCTGTTTGGTTGCATTGAACACGGTCGAACCATCCATAGGTGAGACGACCTCGAGTCCCACCTGAATGCTCCCGCCTCCCATCGATCCACAGGCTTGGGCGATCGGGCCGTGGATGTGCGCAAAGGTGGCCTCGATCGTGTGCTCGATGTGCCAGGTGAACAATCCAGACTGGGTGTTTAATGAAAACACGCCGAACCCGGAGGCCGTTGAATTCGTTCCTGCGCAAGCCGCGGTTATATCAGCGACAAATTCGATGAAGTCGGCCTGGGCTCTTGCCACCGAAATCAACAAAGTTCCCACCGACAACCATGAGCCTATTCGACGAGTTGTTGGCATCTTTTTTCCTCCCCTGAACGCAGGTGAAATTGAAGATCTCCTTTTTCTGGAGTATCACAGTTAATCATATCGGTTTTCCGAGTAAATAGCAAGAAGTTCATTTTTTTCGGGGTGTTGGCATTGCTTCCGTCGATGTTGTTGAACGAAGTTGGAGAGGCAGACACCGACAACCAATTCACGGAGCGGCCATCGGCTCGAGCATTCGGGTGATGTTGGATGCGGGGTTGAGGGCTAAAGCGCGGTCGGCATGGCGTTGTGAGGCATCGCGATCGCCGGATTTGAAGGCGGCTACGGCGGCAGATTCGAAGTAGGGAGCCTTGGTGGGTTCCAGCTTGGTGAGCATTTCGTATTCGCGCAGGGCAGCGCGGTAGTCGGAGGCCTGTGTGAAGGTGGCGGCCAGAGATTCGTGCAGGCCGGTGTCAAACGGATTGATGAAGATGGCCTGGCGGTACCAATAGGTCGCTTCGTTCAAGTTGCCTTTCTTGCGGATGATGTCGGCAACGCGTTGGGGGATGGCGGAGTCGGCCTGTTCTATGCGAGCGAGCTCGATGAGCTGGGAGAGGGCGCGTTCATCGTCGTCCTTATCGAGATAGATGCCGGCGAGTCCGCGATAGCTTGCGGGATCCATTGCGCACACTCGTTGTAACTTTACGAAAGCTTCGCTAGCGTGATCGTTCTCTTTGCGACGAAGCGCGATCAAGGCGCGGAGCTTGAGAGCGGTGCGATTGTTTTCGTCGAGTTTGAGCAGACGATTGATGTAGGGTAAGGCCTCGTCCTCACGCTTTTGTTTGAGGTCGCCGGAAGCGTCGGAAATCAGGTAGCCGAAAAGTTTAGCAAGCACTTCGAGTGCGGCGCGCTGCTCCGGTTCGAGGTCCAGCGC
>CAYSHJ010000076.1:0-1629 GCA_964430385.1 uncultured Planctomycetaceae bacterium | reverse complement strand
CACGGTCAACGGCAACGGCTGGCTGATGCACTTCCCCGGTGGCACTCAGGGCCTCTCACCGAACGAAACCGGTGTGCAGGGATGCACGCTGGTGGACCTCGACGGCGACGGCGTCATTCGTTGCCGACTGCTGCCGACATCAAACGTCCGTTGGGAAGAGTTCGAAATCGACATCGACACCGAGACGACGATCGAGCAGCTCGTGCAGCGATTGCAAGCGGCTTGTCGCGGACTTCACGCACAAGCCTGTTTTCTGCGTTGGACAATCCGCGGTTGCGGACCGTTGTTCCAATCGCTGTTCAGCGAGGTGACGCGGTCCGAACTGATCGGCTGGCTGGACGACGATGCCGCCTGGCCGCTAGGGATTCCGCGACTGCATCGTTTCCGTCTGCTCGCCGCCGAACGAGCCGTGAGTCGATCCGCGTCGAACACCGACGGCGACGAACTCGATATTTCGGCGGAATTCTTTGGGCGAGTCGATCAGGCACAACCTCTCGGCTCGTCCGTGTGGAGCGCTGTGGGTCAAGAAGCCGCCGTGACGAACGAGCGATTGGCTCGCGTGCAAGCGGCCGCGCCGGGATGCGACGCGGACGTCGTGTTGAGTTTGGCGCGTCAGCAAGGATGGACTTGGTTGGGACAAAATAGCCGCGTCACGGAGTGACCCGCCTATCGGCACAAGGAGGCGCCGCTGATGAAAATCACCGGCATTGAGATCGAACACTTCGGACCCTGGAATCAACTGTCGCTGCCGCTGGCGAGCGACGGCTTGACGGTCATTTTGGGAGCGAACGAATCGGGCAAGTCCGCGCTGCGGCGATTGATTCGCGGAGTGCTGTTCGGCTTTCGTGGCGATGACGTTTCCGAGTACGAAGCCTGGTCGCGTCGGTTGCCCTGTGTCGGCGCGCTGTGCGTGCGACATCGCGGGCAAATGATCGAAATTCGCCGCGCGGCTCACGACGGCGGCACAGGTAGCGTCACGACACGCTGGCTGCCAGCGGCCAACGCCGCCGAGCCGTCGCGCAGCCTGATTGAGCACTGCCGCTGGGAGACCGATGACGAGTCGCAACTGAAAATGGTTCCCGAGGACGAGGTTTCCACAGTGCCGCTCAGCGACACGCTGGCCGAACTGCTCGGCGAGTTGCCGGAGCGAATGTTTGATCACGTCTTCTCGCTCGGCCTGAGCAAATTGCATGAGTTGACGACGCTGGGTGACGAAGAGGTCGCGAAAGCCGTGCATGGCGAGACGCTCGGCCCGGACGGCCAGAAGCTGCTCGCGGCGCGCGACCGCTTGTCCGACGCCATTGACTGTCGTTGGGACGAGTCTCGCCACGGCTCGTTGCCGAAGTTGCTGCATCAGTACGAACAGCTCAGTGCCCAGATTCAATCGCAAGCGCAGTGCGTGACTCGATACACGCATTTGATTCGGACGCGGCGGAATCACGAACACCGGCTGACGGAGTTGCAGTCGCGTCGCGCGAATGTGCGCGAGCAGCTTCGCGGCTACACGCACATCGAGCGCGTTTGGACGCCGTGGCAGCGGCTCCGCAATCTGCAAACCGAGCGATTGCGGCTGCCGCGCATCGACGATTTCCCTGAAGGCGGCATCTCGCGGTTCGACCTCGTCGAACA
>CAYSHJ010000075.1:0-1908 GCA_964430385.1 uncultured Planctomycetaceae bacterium | reverse complement strand
GCTCGATCGCCGCGAGACCGATGAATACACTCGCGAACGTTACCAGGAGGTCGATGACCAGCTTCGCCGCATTCAGCGCACGCTCCGCGAGTTGGTCGACTTCAGCAGCCCGGCCAAGCTGGAACGGAGCCAGTTCGACGTTCATGAAGCGATCGACGCGGCGCTCAACATCGCCAAGTACTACAAGCGGAAGAAGAACAAACAGATCGAGACGCGTTTCGCCGATGGCTTGCCGAAGCTAATCGCAATTCGCGATCAGCTTGTGCAAGTCTTCTTGAACCTGATCCTCAACGCACTCGACGCGACAGCCGAGGTGGGCACGATCGAGATCGTGACGCAGCGTGAAGACGGTTGGCTCCGAATCGCGATCCGCGACGACGGGCACGGCATCGCCGAGCCGGATCGTGAGCGGTTGTTTCAGCCATATTTTACGACTAAAGAGAGCGGCACGGGACTCGGCCTATTTGTCTGCAAGCTGATCTTGGAACGGAGCGACGGCAAGATCGAATTGACCGAGACGTCGCCGCGCGGGACGACGTTTTCGGTGTTGTTGCCCTGCGGTGCCACAAACGACATGACATTGGCGCGGTCGGACGATTGAATGACACTCGTCTGCCGCGATTCGTCATTCGTTCTCGGTTTCTGAGAAAGGAGCCAATTCATGTCCACGGTCACTTTGGAAGAGGCTCAGTCGGCGTTGTCTGACTTGATCCATCGACTCGGTCCGGGCGAGGAAGTCGTGATCACGGAAGGAAACCATCCGGTGGCCAAGATTGTTGCGTCTGAAACGTCACCCCCCTGCCAGTTCGGGGCGTTGAAGGGCACGGTGCTGTTCATGGCACCTGACTTCGATGCGCCGTTGGACGTTTTTCAGGAGTACATGCCTTGAGGCTGTTGCTCGACACTCACACTTTCATTTGGGCGGTGGAAAGCCCGGAGCGATTGACCCAGACAGTGCAGACCGCGATGCAGGAGAGTGCCAATCAGCGATTGGTCAGCATGGCGACGGTTTGGGAATTGAGCATCAAGACGGGACTCGGAAAACTCACTCTGTCGTTACCGCTCAAACAGTGGGTCACACAAGCGGCAACCGCGCTTTCGGCGACGATCTTGCCAATCACCATCGATGACGCTGATCAGCAGTCGGTCCTGCCATTACACCATGGTGACCCGTTTGACCGGATGTTGGCGGCTCAGTCGTTGGTCGGCAACTTAACGATCGTCAGCAGGGATGCGGTGTTCGACCGCTATGGTGTCTCGCGAATTTGGTGATGGAATCCTGCGCCTGGTGGAGTCGTTGTGTCCATTCATCGTTCCGTGCTGATTGTCGAAGACGAAGAGGTCATCCGTCGATCATTGACCGAGTTGTTGTCAGGCGAGGGGTATGTCGTCTCGCCGGCCAGCAATGTCAGCGACGCGATCGATCTGGCGCGGAGTCACGACTTCGACGTCGCGCTGTGCGACGTGCAACTGCCGGATGGCGACGGCATCGACTTGCTCAAGCGAATCCTGCGGCTCAACCCGCGTACGTCGATCCTGGTCTTCACGGCGTACGCGACCGTCGAGAATGCCGTCGAAGCGTTCAAGGCGGGAGCGTTCGACTACCTCGTCAAGCCAGTGATCTTTGATGATCTGCTCAACAAGCTCAAGCGATTGTTTCAGTTCCGGGCATTGGACCAAGAGAACCAAGCTCTGCGGCGCGAACTCGCGCGGCATGAGGACTTCGACTTGATCGTCGGTTCGAGCAGTACGCTCGCCGACTTACAGGACGCGATTCGCAAAGTGGCCAAAACGAACGCCAACGTGCTATTAGTTGGCGAGACCGGCACCGGCAAGGAATTGTTCGCGCGCGCCATTCATCGCGCGGGGCCGAAGAGCCACGAAAAGTTTCTGGCCGCGCACAACGAC
>CAYSHJ010000074.1:0-1594 GCA_964430385.1 uncultured Planctomycetaceae bacterium | reverse complement strand
CTGCACATGAACCTGCAACTCGTCGAACTGCCGTTTCTCACGAGCGGCCGCATCGTGTCGAGCCTGCTTGGGCTCACCGATCCGTGAAGTGTCCAGTTGCCACGCTGCCGGTTTCTCGCCGAGTTCACTGTCGATTCCCAGACCAGCGGCGAATTCTCGCAGAGCCTCCTCCGTTCCGGCGACACCGTCCGCGTCCGGACCACTGACGGTCAGAACGAGTTCCGGTTTCTGACCCAGAGATTGATAGATCGCCGCGGCCCGCTCGAACTCCGCTCGCACCGACGCGAGCCGATTATTGACGATCCGACCGGGTGCCGCGCTGGCCCGGCGTCCCTCGCGGACGACGGGCGGTCCAGCGACTTCAACCGCACGGCAGGCTTCGATCACCAGCCGCCGCGGCGCAATCAGGCCGGCCAGCTCCGCATCGCCAAACTCCGTCAAGAGTCCCCACACGTTGCGGTAGATTGGTTCCTGCCAGACGCCTTCCCGCTCCTGGAAGTACCCGCAGACCAAGCTGGCCTGGAGGCGTGAATCAATCGCAGCCGAGTAGATCGCAAGCAGCGCTCCTTCGCCAACGCCGGCGACGCCGATCGGAAATGGTTTCGGCGATGGTTCTCCGATCTGCCGCTGCGCATGTTGCTCAATCAAATCGACCGCGGCGAGCACCCTCTGCACTTCGTAGCCGATGACGTGACGGCCCACTTCAAAGGCTTGCCGATAGAGGAACTCGCGATGCGGCTGATTCGTGTCGGCGACGTGCGGGCTTCCCGACAATTCGTCGTGGCGGCTGATCAAGGTTGGGATGGCCACGAGACAACCCGCCTCCGCCAAACGTCGCACGAACTGCACTGATTCAGGCAAACCGTCGCTCAAGCCGCAGAACATCTCCGGCGTCCAGTCCGCATCCGGCAGCGCGACGACTCCCGCGCGCAGGGTCTCGGGCACCAACAACAGACCCTCCGCAGTCACGCCGTCCAAGACTGGCCAGCGGACGGCATGAACGGTCACCTGGCGATTCCGCGCGACGACCGATGATCGATCCAGCGAAGAAACAAACTCGAAGCGATGCGGATTCGACGGGTCTGCCGTCAATCGCGGATCGACCACTCCGATAACCGCTCGGAATCGTTCGCGGTTGCCAGCAACGCTCGCGGCGTAAGCCTGAGCACTGGAGTCATCACGATTCCAGCGAGCCCCCCGCCTCTCCCGCGAAGCCGCCAACTCGCGCAGGCAGAATCGGTGGAGGCCCGCCACCATCACCTCATCCAGCGGTTGCTGAATGGTCAGCGTCGCCGTACCCGGAAGCGTTTGATCGGCGGAGGACAACGTGGTCAACGAGCACAGCAGCAAAACGGTGAGACAAGCAGTGCCGCGTTTCACGACTGTTCCTCGTGTGCCATCATGTCTTGTCATCGGGAAAATTCCGAGGCTCTCTGGTGTTCGATCGGCAAGTTATTCGACCAGATTGGCGACAGCCATTCCGATGCCGGTCCCGCCGCCACCTGTTCCGTTATAGATGCGATCCGAACAGGCAGGCAACGACCAGACAACAACACAAGCCGGCGGTCCACCGCATGAAATCGCTCCGTTGATC
>CAYSHJ010000073.1:0-5003 GCA_964430385.1 uncultured Planctomycetaceae bacterium | reverse complement strand
CTTCGGCCACCGTGAAGGTCTCGTCGTCGGCGACCGGCGGATCGTTGACCGGCGTGACGTTGCCGCTGACGTTGCCAACGTCCGTGCCGCCGTTGCCGTCGCTGACCGTGTAGTCGAACGACGCCGGGCCGTTGAAGTTGGCGTCGGGAGTGAACGTCAGCGTGCCGTCGGCGTTGAGGCTCACGACGCCGGTCGCGATCGTCACCGGACTGCCGACGCTGATCGCTGTGCCGTCGATTTCGGTAACGGTCAGCGTGTCACCGTCGAGGTCCGTGTCGCCCGTCAGCACGGGGATGATCACTGAACCGTCTTCGGCCACCGAGAACGCTTCGTCGTCGGCGACCGGCGGATCGTTCACCGGCGTGACGTTGACCGTCAGCGTCGCCGACGAACTGAAGACGATGCCGCCGCTGACTTGGAAGCCGAACGTCGTGTAGGGCGAACCGTTGCCGTTCAAGACCGGCGTGAAGACGAGGTTGCCGAGGTTCGCGACCGCGATGACTTGATTGACCGAGACCGCCACGCCGCTCAATGTCAGCGTGCCGACCGCCGGCAGCGACGTGATCTTCACCGACTGCAACGAGTCACCGGCATCGACATCGCTGAACGGGAAGTTGGCCGAGCCGAACGTGAACGCGGTGTCTTCGGGTGTCGTGACCGTGTTGTTGGCCGTCGTCGGCGCGTCGTTCACCGGAGTCACGTTGACCGTCAACGTCGCCGAACCACTACTGAGTGTTCCGTCGGAAACTTGGAAGTTGAAGGTCGTGTACGGACTGCCGTTCTCGTTCGTATCTGGAGTGAAGACCAACAACCCGGAATTGATGTTCGCGACCGAAATGACTTGCCCAGCGGTGACGTTGACGTTGTTGAGCTTGAGCAGTCCGTCGACCGGCAGCGATGTAATCGTGACCGACTGCAGCGTGCCGCCATCCGGATCATTGAACGGGAAATCGGACGCGACGAGCGGACGCGAAGTGTCCTCGTTGGTCGTCACCGAGTTGTTCGCCGTTGTGGGAGCCGACACCACCGTGAAGGTCGTGCCCGAACTGTAGTCGCTGTTGTAGTGAAAGCTCGATCCTGAAAAATCGTAGATCGCCGCCGTCAACGGTGCCGTCCCGACACCGATCACTTCGACCACGTAATCCACGACGATGTTGCCTCCCGCCTTGCCGCCTGAATAGTTCGCGGGACCAATGATCGTGCGATACGTCGGCGACGCGGGATCGTCGTCCCAGCCACCTGCGTCGGCATAGAGCTTGTCGTTCGTCCCGCCGGTGGGAGCTGTGTAACTCGCCGACACACTGACCAGGCGGAACATGTTCGTTGGAAAATCGAGAGTGTGCTCCAACTGCTCGTACCCGTTCGTCGCCGTGCTGCCGATCATCCGAATCGTGTATGTGTTGCCGAGCTGGAGCGTCGTTAGCCCGGCGCTCAATTCAGCGATGCTCGTGACTGAATTGCGACCTTGGCTGACCAGTTTCTCAACGTAGACCTGGCGGTTGGGAGAGCTGGTCGTCGCTCCTTGATCGGACGTGAACTCGATGTGAAAGTTACGTGACGTGTTCCAAGCTGCCGTTGTGCGCGTGATCAGCACGCTAAAGTACACGTCCGCGCTCGCGCCAGGAGCCAACGAATCAATCGTCACGGAGGTCGATCCGGTGACGTTGATGTTCGCGTTCGCTGAATCCCACACAAGCGTCGCCGAGACGTTCGTCAGCGTGACGTCGCCGTTATTGACCGCACGGATTCCAATCGGAAATCGGTTCGGACCCACATTGACGTTGTTGCTGTCCAACCCCACGAGATGCCAAGTCACCGGATCGGGATCGACGGTGATGCTCGCCGCGAGCACGTTGTCCCATTCCGCTTGAGCCGCCGCGCTGACAGCCCCGGCGGACTCGATCAAACCGGTCGCGACTTCCAGATCCCAGTCGGCGTTTCGCAGAACATGCCCGGTGCGATCATTGCTCGCCGCGACATTGGCTCCCGTCAGTGTGGCGATCGACCACATCAACTCGCGACCCGACTCGGTCGCTGCCAGATTGCAGCCGTAAATCAGGAGGTCGGCCTGATCCGCCAGTGCCCGTCCCCACCCGGCGAACTCCGCCGCCTGCGCGCCGAAGGATTCGCTCGTGACCCACACGCTGCCCAGCCCGAAGCCTGTCTCGCTGCCGTGCGAAATGAGGTGGATCGCATCGATCTCGCCAGCCGTCCGCAGCACTTCGCCGATCTTCGCCAACCCATCTTCACCGGCGTCGATCAGGACGATCTCGATCTGGCGAGATTCGTCGCCGTCTTCGCGAATTCCGTCGACCAAAGTTTCGTAGTCCGCGACCGAGGTGTCCACGAACACCAACTCGCGGCGCACGTCCGCCATCGCCGCGTGCAGTTCGGTGTGTTGCTCGTCCGAGGTCGTCAATAACTGCTGAGCCACCTCGTCCGAAGTCAAGATCGATTCGTCGCGTGGTGTCTCGTTCGGATCGAGCATCCGCGATCGTTCGCCATCCAGCGGTTGCCCGACCAAATCCGCCACGGCCTCCTCGACTTGATCCAGCGTCTCGATCAGCCGCACCTCGGCCGGCTCGGCGACACCGGCCTGCAGCGGCATCTGTTCTTGCGACGCCAAAGCCTGCGCAAGCTCCGCATTTACATCGATCGGAGCCACCGGCCCCGCATCGAACAGCAGCCGGTCCTCCAGACGTTCCAGCAACATCCGTCGCCGAGGAGCCGGCGACTCCGCCGCGCGCTCCGGTAACGTGACAAATCCATTCGCAATCAGAGCACGCAATAGATAACGTCCCATGAGTCACCCTTCCCGCTTGGCAATCACCCTCGCGGATCGTTCCCGAGAATCGGATCAACCGGAGTTTTCGACCTGACGCACGCGCAGAATCTGCGCGTGTCGAGGTGTCTCGCTTTCGTTTCGGCGAGACCTCGCGGCCAACTTGCTAGGGAAACTCCGCCGGGCAGCGAAACTCTTGCGAGTGAGCAAAATCTCCCGATCCTGACGATTAGTGGGGCGACCCTTTCGAGAGCATCGGCGATTTGTGTAGATATCACGCCCGAAATGAGAGGGAATTGGCGGGCGTTGCGACCTGACTTCTCAAGGATTGTCCGGATGTCGTTGATTGCGATTGACCGAATCACGAAGCGTTTCGCCGGGGTGCTGGCGTTGCAGGACGTGTCGTTGGGCATCGTCGCTGGCGAGCTGCATGCGATCGTCGGCGAGAACGGGGCTGGCAAGAGCACGCTGATGAAGATTCTGTCCGGCGTGATCACCGAGTTCGACGGCGAATTACGTGTGCGCGACAAGCCGGCACGGTTCGCGAGCACTCGCGACGCCGAGGCCGCCGGGATCAGCATCATTCATCAGGAACTGAATCTCGTCGAGCAGCTCTCGGTCGCCGCGAATATCTTTCTCGGTCGCGAGCGGCGCGGGCGTTTCGGATGGCTCGATGAATCGTCGGCGCGGCAAGAGGCTGCGGAGTTATTTCGGCAACTCGGCTGTCGGCTCGATCCCGATCAGCGAGTCGGTCAATTGCGAGTTGGTGATCAACAACTGGTCGAGATCGCGAAAGCCCTATCGCGCCGAGCCGACATCCTGATCATGGACGAGCCGACCAGCGCGCTCACCGAGACGGAGACCGATCGGCTGTTCGAAATCATCGGCCGGCTGCGAGCGGACGGAGTCACGATCTTGTACATTTCGCACAAGCTGGACGAGGTGTTTCGACTGGCCGATCGCATCACCGTGCTGCGCGACGGTCGGCTCGTGAAGACGCTGCGCCGCGACGCGACAAACTCGCGCGAGGTGACTCACCTGCTGGTCGGCCGCGAGATCGAAAAGACATCGTTCCACGAACCGCGTCAACCCGGCGACGTCGTGCTACGTGTCGAGAAGTTGTCGTTGCCGTGGCCCGGACACGCGCGACCCTGGCGGCTGAGGGACATTTCGTTCGAGTTGTCTCGCGGCGAAGTGCTCGGCATCGCCGGGCTGATGGGAGCCGGCCGCACCAAGTTACTCGAATGCCTGTTCGGCGCGAGCACGATCCCGCCACAAGGCCGAGTCACGCTCGCTGGACAGCCGGTTTCGTTTTCGCATCCGGCAGAAGCGGTCGCGGCCGGCATGGCTCTGGTCACCGAGGATCGTAAGCGACTCGGTCTATTCGCGCATCAAACGGTGCGCGACAACATCACGGTCTGCACGCTGCATGAACTGCGACAACTCGGGCTGATCTCTGGTCGAGCCGAACGCCTGTCGGCCGAAGAGTCGATTCACCGATTCGCCGTGAAGACCGCGGGACCGGAGGCCACTGTCACCAGCCTGAGCGGCGGCAATCAGCAAAAGTGCGTCATCGCTCGCTGGCTGCGCACGGAGCCGAAGGTGCTGTTGCTGGACGATCCGACGCGCGGCGTCGACATCGGCGCGAAAGCGGAACTCTACAAGTTGATCGACCGCCTTTGCCGAGACGGCTTGGGTCTGATCGTGACGAGCAGCGAACTGCCGGAACTCATCGCGCTCTGCGACCGCATCCTCGTCCTGTGCGAAGGTCGCCTGACTGGCGAATTCCACCGCGGCGAATTCACCGAACAACGTCTGATGGAGGCGGCGACCAAACGGATTGTCGCGTAGAAGCTGGTTCATCACCCGTGGCGGCAAGCTGCCAGCTCGCCATCCGTCCGGAGAATGCTCCCAAGCTGGCCACTTGTGGCCACGATTCAAACAACCTCTCGCGCAGGTCTACGGCAAACCACCCAGCAGCGTCGTGATGTCGAATGTGAAGACTCCGTGAATGTCATCTCAGCAAGTCGATCCCGTTACCCCCCAGAAGGCTGCCCGCTCCGGTGCCACCCAGATCGTGTCGTTGCCGCCGTTCCCGTTGAGCGTATCGTTGCCGATCCGACCGCCGAGCAAATCGTTGCCGGTATGAAACAGCTTCACGCCGCTGCCGGTGACACTCACGGTGATGTCATGGGTGTTCCGTCCTTGGTCGGCGGTGGGA
>CAYSHJ010000072.1:0-7959 GCA_964430385.1 uncultured Planctomycetaceae bacterium | reverse complement strand
ATGCGGCCGGGAAGAAAGGGACTTGTCCGCAATGCCAGACAAAGCTCACCGTGCCCAAGCCGCGCGAGATGCCATCACCGCCGGTCGCCGCGTCGTTGATGCCCGCACCGTTCGTTCCGGCGTCGCAGCCGCCCGCTGATTTCCTGCCGCCGCAGTACATGCCCATGCCGCAGATGCCGTATCCCGGATTCGATCCCGCGCAGTCGATGCCGTCGCTCGCCGATTCGATCGAACAGCCGTCGGTGGCGAAACGCTACAAGAAGCGAATGAAACAGCGCAGCGGCTGGGTCGTGTGGGGATCGGTCGGAGTGATCGTGATCTTTGTCGGTCTGTTGGTGTTTTTGTTCCTCAAGCAAGGCACTCCGAAGAGCGATCCACTCAAAGGCGAGCTGACGGCAGTGCGACGTGACGATCGCAAGCTCGAACCGGCGCTCGTCCATCGCGAGTGGATCGGCCTTGACGAAGAAGTCGTCGACACCGCCCTGAAGCAAATGGAAAAGCGATCCGTCACGCTGCGCAGCGCTACGATCGTCTTGCGGTTCAAAGCCACGGAGGAAGGCATTCGTGTGACGGTAGAGCCGGGGGAACATGCCGAGTTGATCGCCGTCGACATCAATCGACATCAGGGCCTCGCCACGTGGTACGCGCGCGAGTCAGTTGGGCTGACCGACAAGCACCAAAAGGAAGTGATCAAAGCGGCCGAACGTTTCATCAAAGAATGGGCCGAAGCGGAAGCGAGCGGCGAAAAGAAACGAGACTTCGCACGCTTTCACGATGAACTGGGCCTCGCCGCGCTGGCGATGGGACTGGGCGGCGAAGCGATCGCCGTCGTCGGTGAGACCGTCTACCGCTGCGTTGCCGAACAGCAAGGCAAGCTGTTCTTCCTGCTCCCGCCCGGCACGCTGCGCTTCGAGCTGCAAGGCCGCGAACATCGCAACGGTAAGGTTGTTTTCCCAGGACAGTTCAAAGTCAATGTGTTCGCCGAAGAGTCGCCGCAGAAAAGCTCGAAGAAGTCGGGAGCGAAGAAATCGGACTCGGACGACGAAACTCCTCCCGCGAGGAACCTCCGCCCGAGCGGAGAGGTCTCACTCGATGAAAAAGCGATCCCCAAAGAGAAAACGTCGGACAAGGGCAAGACGACGAAACCAGAGCGGTCGTGACGCCTCACTACTGCCGACACAGTGCGCAGGTTGGTGAAACGGCGCAAATAACCCGTGATTCTTCTGATCAGCATTTCTTCAACGACTAGCGAAATCTTGCCGATAACAACGAGATATCCGGAAGTACCAATTCCGTTCCCTGGGTAGAAATTGCCAAGTCGGCAAGGAGGTCGCCTTGAACCAGCGACGATTGCGAATTCTGGGAGTCGGACTCACAGTGGCGGCTTGCACCATCTGGGTGCTTGCTGCCGAGCAGCTTGCCGCCGATGTGAATCTGTTCGGCAAGAAGAAGTCTTCATCGACTCCGACAAGCATTCCGAACGTGGCGGACGGACAGTCCGCCGCGAGCTCGTCGCCGCCGGCTCAGTCGAATGCGCCGTCTGCAAAGTCACAGGCGTCCGACAAGCCGGTTAAGTTAAACTACCTCAGCAAGACTTGGAACGACGTGCTGCAAGATGTCGCGAAGCAGAGCGGTCGGACGTTGATCATCGACAAGGTTCCACCGGGGCGTTTCTCGCGGAACGACTGGAGCAGGTACTCGCTGAACGAGTCGCTCCGCATCCTGAATCGAGAACTCGAACCGAAAGGGTTTCGACTACTCGAACGGGGCCAGTACTTGGACCTGACTAGTCTGCGAGACATGCGGAATGAATACCAACGCCCGGTCATGAGCCTGTCGGGCGACGAGCAAACGCCTCCGCGGCGATTGCCGCCAGAGGCGCAATCGGCGACTCGCGTGCCATCGCGCCGCGGTGATCAGGCGATCCAGTTGGCCAATCACAACGTTCTCTTCGAGGACGATGACAACGGCGCTGAAGCCGACGGAGATTCGGAAACATTCGAATCCCAAGGGACGGAGGTCGTACTCAAGCGTCAGTCCGCGCGGCAAGTGTCGCGAACGCTCTATGAAGCCTTCCGGCCGCATGCGGAATTAATTGACGATGGTCCCGGCGGGTTGCCGGGATTTTTGGTGTGGACCGAATTGTCTCCGGCCGCGGCGCGGGGAAGCATGAAGGACAAGTCTCGTGCCGCCAGCGAGGCAACAGCAAAGCGGCGGCCGCGATTCGCGATTGGCATCGACACCACGGACGATCGCTTGCTGATCGATGGATCGCGAACGGAAGTCGCTGCCGTCAAGCGGCTGATCTCGAAGTTGGACGTCGTGACAAACAAAGGCGATCACAGCATGCGGCTGATCGCGTCGAACCGCGATGTGCGGGACATCGCGAACGCTCTGCGGCCGGTGGTGAAGCAGTTGGCTCAGCGAGAAGAGGCCGAGAGTGGCGCGGTGTCAGGTGAAGAGGAGAAAAAACCGCCAGCCAAGAGTACCAGTAAGAAAAAGAAAGCGGCCAACAAACCCAACGCGACCAAGAAGTCGGAGGGGACCGCGATGCCCGATGACAGCAAGGACAAGCCGGCCGCCCCCGGCAGTGGCGATCAGATGCCGCCGTTCATCGGCGGGCTGAAAGGGGATGTCAATGTCGAGGCCTTGGAAGACATGGGTTTGTTCATTATCCGGGGGAACGAGGCCGACGTCGAAGCTGTGATGAACATCATCCGGCAGATCGAGAAGCTCAGCGCAGGCACCACGCCCGAGATTAACGTGCGGATGCTGGAACATGTCGACAGCGAATCACTGTCCGAACTGATCACGTCGGTCTTCGAGCGGCTGACGAGATCGCGCGGCCGCCCCGGCGAGCAAGTAACGCAAAAGGTCACGGTGATCGCGATCGGCAAACCGAATGCCGTGATCATTCTGGCGTCGCAGACGGACATCACGGCGGTCGAGGAACTGATCGACAAGCTCGACCAACCGGTCGATCCGGCCACCGAGTTTGAAGTCTTTCGGCTGCGGTACGCGATCGCCAGTCAAGTCGTGACGACGCTCGACAGCTTCTACAGTGGACGCACCGGCGGCACCACGGCTCAAGCACCCGCGCAAGCACAATCGACGACGACCACACGCTCCGGCCTGGGCGGTCGTGTGAAGTCGATTTCCGATTCGCGAACGAACACGGTCATCGTGCAAGCACGGCCGCGCGATTTGGAAGAAGTCGCGCGACTGATCGACGAGCTGGATCAAGTCGGCTCGAAATCCGCCAGTCAGATCAAGCTGATTCCGCTGAAGAGCGGGCTCGCCGAGGAAATGGCGGAGCTGTTGAATCTGGCGATTCAAAGCACGATCAGTCCGCCGCAGCAAGTGCGGTCCACTCAAGGTGGCCAGGGAGCGTTCGGCGGCGGTGGTGCCGGTGGTCAAACGGGACAAATCGACCAGAAGCTGCGCGAGGCCAAGAGCGCGGTGTTGCAGTTCCTGGAAGGGGAGGACGGTGAGCAACTGGTCGAGTCGGGCATCTTGGCCGACATCCGCATCAACGCCGATCCGCGCACCAACAGTTTGGTCGTGACCGCTCCCGAAGAAAGTCTGGCTCTGATCGAGGCCCTCGTGAAGAGGTTTGACCAACCGTCGGCGATGGTCGCGGAAATCAAACACTTCACCGTGCAGAACGCCGACGCGTCGTCGGTCGTGACGATGCTGAATCAGCTCTTCAACGACCAACAGCAAGCCGGCCAGCGCGGTGGCGTTAATCAGCAAAACCAACAACTCGGCATCCAACTGGCCGGAGCCGAAGACGCCAGCAGCCAACTCATTCCGCTGCGGTTTTCCACCGATGTGCGGACCAACAGCATCATCGCCGTCGGCGGAGCAGAGGCGCTGAGCGTCGTCGAGGCCATCATCTTGCGGTTGGATGCCAGTGACGTGCGGCAGCGGAAAAGCACGGTCTATCGGTTGAAGAACAGTCCGGCTCAAGAGGTCGCGAACGCCATCACACTGTTCCTGCAAGGCCAAAGAGATCTCGCCAATCAGGGCAACCAAAACCTGATCAGCGATGTCGAACAACTCGAACGACAAGTGATCGTGGTCGCGGAACCGAACTCGAACAGCCTGCTGATCAGCGCCACGCCCCGCTACTTCGAAGACATCCAGGAGATGATCACTCGCATCGATGCGGCCAAGCCGGAAGTGGTCATCCAGGCCCTGTTGGTCGAGGTGACTCTGGATAACACGGATGAGTTCGGTATCGAACTGGGTTTCCAAGATAAGTTGCTGTTCAATCGCAGTGTCACAAGTCCCGAAGACATCACCACTATTACAGAGACGATTCAACCGACGATGGTCGGCGGCACAACAACGACCTCGCAAAAAATCATTTCGCAAGCGGCCACGCCGGGGTTTCTCTTCAATACTCCGACCCTGGGGAATAACGTTGGATCGACGAATGCCGGCCCGGGCACAGTGGCCGGGCAGAGCTTGAGCAATTTTGCTGTCGGTCGCACGAACGGGAACCTCGGATTTGGGGGCCTGGTACTCTCGGCGGGGTCTGAGTCGGTCAACGTCTTGTTGCGCGCCTTGTCCGCCACACGCAAGCTGGAAATCCTCAGCCGACCGCAAATTCGCACGCTCGACAGTCAACTCGGACAAATCAACGTCGGTCAGATCGTGCCCGTTGTGAGCGGCATCACAGCCAGCGGTATTGCGGGGCAGTTTGTTCCACAAATTACCCGTGATCCGTCGGGCATCCTGTTGGAGGTCAGGCCGCGAGTCACGCTGGATGATCGCATCGTCATGGAGGTGCATGCCGAGCGGAGCAACTACAACCTCAATTCGAGTTCGGGCGTGGTGCTCGTCGCGGCCGGGGCTGGAACGGGGGCGATCACCTCGCCGGTGAAGGATATCAGCACCGCGCTGACCGTCGTGTCCGTCGCCAACGAGCAAACCATTGTGCTCGGTGGCTTGATCCAAAAGACGGATGACCAAATCACGCGAAAGGTGCCGTGGCTGGGTGACCTTCCGATCCTCGGTCACGCGTTTCGGTACGACTCGCAGGTCTTCAAGCGAACGGAATTGTTGATCTTCCTGACGCCGCGAATTGTCAAGAACAACACTGTGTCGGAGATCATCAAGCAGATCGAAGCCGAGCGCCTGCACTACACCGAGGCCGAGGCCGAGGCGATGCACGGCCCGTTGTTCTGTGCTCCCGCGGCGCCCTCGGATGGTTCGACTCCGTCAGTGTACGCTCCCGGCGACTTCTGGACGCCGCCGCCAGGAGCCACCGGCAACGCGCCGCCGGCACCCGCCGAGTCGAACATGGTCCCACAAGCTTGGCCGCAGGACTCGCCTTCGCCGCAAGCACCACAGTTCTTGCCACCCCTGCCGCAGACGAATGACGCCTCCGGCGGAGTGAACGGGGCCAGCTATCAACAAACCGCCACTATGAATTCTGCCCGCTCGAAATCCTCCACGCAATCAGTCAACTCGCGAAAGACGAAGAGCGAGAAGAAGAAGCCGACGATTCTGGATACGTTCCATCGCCAACCGGAATAGGGGGTTCATTCGTCGTCTCCCTAAATTCGTTGGGACTATACAACTTCCAGGCGCGAATTTCCCAACGAATTTAGGGAGACGACGAATGGGGGCAGAGGATAAGGAAGTGAATCATGACGGAGATCATTCACAAGGAGCTAGCGTACCTCGTCAACGGTTGCATCGTCGCCTGCTTCGGAAAGTCTAAGCTCATCCTCCTTGGAGTACGGGCATGAACAGAATCTCTCCTCGGAACACATCCCTCATGTCTTTCAGCTTCCCGCGTCCCATTCGTCGTCTCCCTAAATTCGTTGGGACTCTTCGACTCGCGGTCTGCACTGTCCCAACGAACTTAGGGAGACGACGAATGAAAGCCTTCGTGCGAGTGGCGTTTGTCGTCGCCCTGCTCGCTTCGCTGCCAGGCTGCGCGGCGACGAATTTGCTGTCACGTTTTTCTGGTCAACAGAAATTCGCTCGTGCGACGGCCAAGAATCCCGCGGTGCGATGTCTGTGCCTGTGGGAGCCGGCCGACGGGATCGGCGTCGACGGCAAACCAGCTCGCGGAGTCGTCGGACAAATTCTGTTCTTCACGCGGAGCAGCGTCGCGTCGGTCGAGGTTGACGGCGACGTGCGGATCTTCGAATTCGATGACCAAGGCTCGACGGACGAGCAAGGTCAGCCGCTTCACCTGTTCGACTTCTCGGCCGGCGCTTGGAATACTTATTTGACGTCAACGCAATTCGGACCGGCCTATCAACTGTTCGTGCCCTACTCGCGGAAAGGCCGTCATCAAGCTGACCTCGCTTTACGCCTGCGGCTCACTCCGTCCAACGGTCCCGCCGTGTTTTCGGACCTCGCCAGAGTAGCGATGTCGGGCTACGAACACTCCGAAGCCAAGGGCATCGCCGAAGCAGACGAACCCGACGCTCACAACGCCGACGACAGCGACAGCCATGACGGCGTCACTCCCAAGCAGGTCGAGCAGACACTGCTGAAAGTTCTCTCCGAACACCGCGGCCAGCTCAACAACAAAACGGGCGGTGAGTTCAACGTGTCTGACGAACCGAACGAAGCCCTTGATCCTCCCGTGCGAGTCCGCCTCCTGCGAGCTTCAAGGTCGATCGAAGAAGCTGAAGCCGGGACAGTGGAATAAGCCAGCCACGTTTTCTGGCACGGCTGGCCAATTCGTCGTCTTGGGCACTCTGTAGCCTCGGCCCTTGTGGCCGGTTTGATTTGAATGCGTTGGAAAAAAGCAGAAGTCTCATTACCCAGGCCACAAGGGCCTGGGCTGCAGGTTCCGTCGATTCAAGAATAAGCCAGCCGTGCGTTTTCTGGTTGCACCCGGCCGTTGAAAGACTAGCATATGCCATCGTCGATGAATCAGGTCGGAGCCATCCATTGGGCACCGCTGAATCGCGAACTCGAGGACCGAACCATGCGACAATCCACCAATCCGGCCGTTGCCCTGTTCGTGACGGCGATCGTCTGCGGCTTGTTCGCACAATCAGCAGCGGCGCAGTTCAGCAGCAGTTCACGAACTGGCAGCACGTCGGGCAACGCTCTCACGAGCACAAGCAGCATGGGTGGCACTGGCGCTTCAGGCGGTAACAGTTCCAGTGGGTTGGGGGGTGCCGGAAACAGTGCGTTTGGAAATAACGCGGCGAACCGCACGGCTGGAAATGGCCAAAGCGCGTTGGGGCAATCGCTGTTCAATCAAGGCACGACTCAGAACGGTTTCATTGGCGGCCGCAATTCACAGCAGCAGTTTATCGGCGGCAACCAGCGCACCGGCCAGCAAAACAATCGGCAGCAAACCAATCAATTTGGCAACCAGTCGCGTCAGAATCGCTTTAATCAAGATGACATGAATGACCCAAATGGGAATCAGAACCGATCGAACACAAATCAACGCCGCGCCGTGCGACCGCAACAAAAAGTCGCGTTCGAGATTCCGCAACGTACCGAAACCGAGATTCGCACGACCTTGCAAACACAGTTCACCGCCTTGTCGCAGCATCCGACGTTGAGTGGAGTGGATTGCACAATGGACTCCGACGGCGTGGCGATCCTCAGCGGCACGGTCGATTCCGCTTCCGCGAGACTGCTGGCCGCCAACGTTGTGCGACTCGAACCGGGCGTGCGGCGAGTCAAGAATGAGCTGACGGTGGCAGGCAAATGAGCATTGGGGATTGGACGGCTGTGAAATCCTCAATCCGAAATCACCTTGACGCGTCGCTGAGAAAACTCGCGACCGCGTCGATCACGGAATCAAACGTGTCGAGCTTGTGATCCAGGCGAGTCATCTCGAACAACTTGCGGCCCGATTCGCTGAGGTTGCTGACTTTCAGATTGCCTCCTTGCTGACGCAGTTCGTCGCGCAGGTCCAAGAGCGCGGTCAGTCCCGCGCTGTCGAACGCATCCGTGCGATTCATCTGA
>CAYSHJ010000071.1:0-4097 GCA_964430385.1 uncultured Planctomycetaceae bacterium | reverse complement strand
AGTCGACGAGCATGTATCCGACGAGCTCGAGCTAAAGGAAATCCCAAGCCTGCCTGAGTACGTCCGGCATGCTGATTGGCTCATGCTCAAGACCGGGCTCAATTGCGACGAGTTTTTCAAGCAGCTCGAGAGCTACCTGCTCTGGAAGTACCCGTCTGCGAGCAATCTCAAGAGTGTGATTGCTTACCAGAAGAACCTGGTGATTACGCCAGACTACGACTGCGCGCAGGGCAAGCGCTTCAGCTGTGATCTCAATTGGGCGGCCCACTTCAGGGAGGTAGACGAGAGCGCATCGCATCGTCCAATGCCCGAGCCTGAAGTGATTCGACCCGGCCAGGTTTTCGAGATTCGAGACGATGCCACGGGCGAACACAAGCATGCGTCCCTAAAGTGGACGACTGGCGATAGCGAACAACGAATGCTTCTATGGGCTGGATGCATCTCCCCCGGGCGCAAGTCTGCCGCTTGCCAGTGCTTCGACGAGCCGCAGCTCGTCTGGGGCGAGCCAGATGAAACATCGGGACGAAACAGCCTTCAGCTTACGAGAGTAGTAACGAAGTAGCCCACCGGAGACGCTGGCAACATTCGATGGTGGGTCCGCCGTTGGCTCCAGGCGCCGCCAGACGAATTGCCAAGTTGGGCGACATTTCCTTTTGTCTAGCTGGCGTGCCGCTCTCCTTCCGAACTGACGTTGGGTTTCGCGCGTCGGGAAGGTAGACGGGAGCAGCTCAGTTGACCGCACGTCGCCGATCCAGTAGCGTGAACTCGGTGTGTGCAACGGGAGTCAACTCCGTTCGTCGAATAGAAGAATTGAGATGCCACCGGAGGTCATGGATATCGTCTGGATGGACCAACTCGTCGGCGGTTTCTCGGATTGCCTTTCCCGCTTCACTGCTCGATGCGCTCTGCGGCTGTCGCCAAATAAGTCGCGCATACGGATAACTGACAGATCTGAGTTAGCTCGTCAAAATGCGTTTGCTGCGGGGTTTCTTCGTCTTATCGTCATCTCGACGCGACAATCAGAACGCTCAACTTGAAACCCTGGGTTTCTCCGTGCGGCAATTTACTACCCGACAATACCCGCGAGTGTCTTCCTTTTGATCGCGGCGGAATCGCGAGGACAATCAAGCTTTGACGCATGACGCGGCGTGGAAGGAATCATTCGATCGCTATCGCTTCGCGCTTGCCGCGTTTGTGCGGAGAGATCTAAGAGGCCGGTACTCCCGCACAGTCCTTGGGCTCGGATGGACCATGTTGCAGCCCCTCCTGCTGCTCGTGTTGTACACCTTCGTCTTTTCCGTGATCATGAAGCTCCGATTCAGAGCCGGGACGGGGACAGGAAACTTCGCGCTCTATCTGACGAGCGGGATGTTTCCCTTCCTGGCTCTTTCCGAGGGGATCCAGCGCGCCACCACCAGCCTCTCCGGGAATCGGAGCTTGCTCAACAAAGTCCGGTTTCCGGCGGAGGTATTGCCTGCGGTTGGCGTCGTCACCAGCACAATCCCGGAGGTTCTCGGTTTGTCGCTGCTGATAATCGCCGGGGGGTTCTCTGACGTTCAGTACTCGGCGTGGCTCGTCTTTCTGCCGGTCCTGATTTTTCTGCGTGTATTGCTCACTTTGGGAATCGCGTTGTTGGTGAGCGTCCTCAGCGTATTCCTGGTTGACATCGGCCAGTTCGTCGGGCTGTTTCTTACGACCTGGATGTTTCTGACTCCGATTTTCTATCCGGCCGACCTGGTCCCTGGAGGATTTGCGATAGCCTTGAAGTTGAATCCGCTTTATCATCTGGTGGATGCTTACCGGGCTGTCATCCTCGAGGCAAGGAATCCACTGGCATCGATTGCGATTTTGACGGTCTCCGCCGCTCTGAGTATAGGCATCGGACTGGCGTTTTTCCGGGGAACGGTCGAACGGGCGAAGGATTTTCTGTGATCAGCCTCCTGGCTGAGAACCTCAGCAAGGTTTACAGAATTTACGAACGGCCGATCGACAGTCTCAAGGAATTGTTCTTGAGGCGATCGTTCCATGACGACTTCTGGGCTCTTCGTGGCATTGACTTCACCCTTCCCCACGGAGGTTCACTCGGAATCATCGGAGAAAATGGAGCCGGAAAATCCACGCTTCTCCAGCTACTTGCCGGCACCATCAAACCCACCGAAGGTAAACTGCAGCGCAACGGCCGAGTGTCCGCGATTCTCGAGCTCGGTTCTGGTTTTCACGGGGAGTTGACCGGAGAAGACAACATAAGGCTTGGCTGTTCGGTGCTGGGACTCTCGCCGTCGGAAACCGAACGTGTCCTCCCGGACATCATCGATTTCTCCGAGCTAGGAGACTTCATCAAACGCCCGATCAAAACATACTCGTCCGGTATGTATGTAAGGCTCGGGTTTTCGATCGTGACTTCGGTGAATCCGGATATCCTGGTCGTTGACGAGGCGCTTTCTGTCGGGGATCAACACTTCCAGAAAAAATGCATTGACAGGATGAATGCGTTCCGAGACGCGGGGAAAACGTTGGTGTTCTGCTCCCACCAAATGTACTTCGTCACACAACTTTGTGAACAGACGTTATGGTTGAAGGGAGGCAAACCCGAAATGCTCGGACCCACGATCGAGGTGACCGATCGCTATCAGGACTACCAGCGGGAGCTCGATGGCGAATCTGGCTTCAGAAGCCTTCCGCCACCCGAGGCGGATCGAAAGGAAACGTTCATCGGAGAAGTCACGCTGGGCGGCGACTGCGTAGACGGCACCATCGACTCCAACGGCCGGTTTGAACTTACGATGACAGCGCGGCTCGAGCCGGCTGCCAGAGGCAACGCTCATCTTGGTCTCAGGATCAGACGCAACGACGGAGTGTGCTGTTATGGGGTTTCCACTCAACTGGACCGGGATAACCTCCGCCACATGGAAGGGGATCTCTACGGCATAAAATTCGTCGTGGACCGGCTGCCGCTAATGGCGGGTGAGTACGGTGCGGACGTATACCTCCTCGATGCCACGGGGGTTTATTTTTTTGATGCGGCTCCCGGTGCGGCATTTTTCCGGGTGCGGCAACACACCAAAGAAGTGGGCTTGGTCCATCTTCCCCATCGTTGGGAAGACCCCTGATAATAGAGAAGCGATTTTCGTGGGGCGTTGACCGCCTCTTGTTGCGGAAGCATCATCTGAGACGGGGCGGTAAGCGATGCTCCTCATCGGTAGAGTCGTCATTGCAGATAACCGAGAGAGCGAAGTCTTTCCAACTCTGCGTCGCTGAGCACGTTGGTTTTTCTGTGGCCATCGCTGGCCAGCGCTGTGCGCAATAGCCTGTTGTCTTCGATTCGTTGCGTGAGCGAAGCGAGAAGCTCAGCCATGCGTTCGGGCGCCTGCTCTGCGAGATTGACCTGCTCACCGCGATCGGCGGCTAAATCATACAATTCCGCTTCCTGAGACTCGTAGTCGAAAATGAGTTTGTATCGAGTACCGCGGAGCGCGAAGCGCCTCCGCTCGTTTTGGTTTTGACTCAAAACGAATTTCTTGCCGGAGGTTTTCCCCTCGATAAGAGGCAAGAGATTCTGTCCTTGAACGTAGGACGGTTCAGAGATTCCCAGGTAGTGGACAATCGTGGGCAGCAAGTCAATGCTTTCAATCAATCCTTCGTCGATGACACTGCCGGAGTACTTGTTATTCGGAAACTTGACGAGGAGCGGCACTGCAATGGTCTCGTCATAGGTTTGCGAGTGGATAAAGCGGCCGTGCTCCCGGAATTCCTCGCCATGATCAGATGTAATGATGATCAGAGAGCGATCGTAAATACCCTTCTCTTTCAAGAACGAAAAGAACTTGCCCATGTCTTCATCGAAGGCGCGTATTCCGGCGCGATAGAGCCCAACCAGCTTTTCGATTTCCTCCTTCGACATCGGTCGCTTGGTTTCATTCGCGGCACGCAGAAAGTCGCTGCTGCATTGGTCCTTTTCGTCACAAAAGGCACCCTCGTCGCCGATGGGAAGCTCGTGCCGATACTGCGGCGGCGAGTAGTAGGGAAGCTTGTTTCCGTGGGTGCTCCAGTCAGAGTGAGGATCGTAATAGTGCAACAGGTAAAAACCAGGAGAATTC
>CAYSHJ010000070.1:0-2337 GCA_964430385.1 uncultured Planctomycetaceae bacterium | reverse complement strand
GCTTCATGGCCTCCTTAAGCGAACAGTTCCGGAATCACCTGACCGTCGCGGACGATCATGATCGGCCGGCCCGTGTCGGTGTGGTATTCCTTGGTATGGCTGATTCCCAGCGTGTGGAACAGCGACGCGGCGACATCATCGGGCGAGACGCCCTTGCTGTCGGGCAGCGAGGCGTCCGCGTTGCTCTTGCCGACGGCTTGGCCATTCTTCACGCCGCCGCCCGCCATGAGCATGAACATGCAGCGCGGGTAGTGGTCGCGGCCGTTCCGAGTGGTATTGATCTTCGGCGTGCGGCCGAACTCGCCCGTGACGAACACGGTTGTGGTTTCGAGCAAGCCTTTCAGATCGAGACCTTGCAACAGGCCGGACAGACCGCTGTCGAGCGTCGGCAGGTTCTTGCTCTTCAGCTTATTCCAGTTGTCCTGGTGCGTGTCCCAACCACCGAGTTCGATGGTGACGAACCGCGTGCCGGCTTCGATCAATCGAGCCGCCAGCAAGCAGCTTTGGTCGAACGGCGTCTCGCCGAACAGCTTCTGAAAGTTGGGTGATTCCTTGCTGACATCGAACGCCTCGCGCGACTTCGGCGAGGTGATCATCGCGTGCGCCTGTTGGCCGAACTTGTCGAGACCCTTGACCAGTTGGTTGGTCTCTTCAAAGCCACGGAACGTGCCGTCGAGGTCTTTGAGCAGAGCTTGTCGCTTCTCCACCGCATCAATGGTCAGGCCGCCAGAAAGCTTCAACCCGCGCACCGAGAACATCTCGCCCGGCTTGGGGGTGCTGCCGGTGTTGAGCGGAGCGTACTGCACGCCGAGGTAACCGGTCTTCTGACGGCTGCTGGGAATGGCGACGTTCGGCGGGATGTTGCCGTTACCGCCGAGTTCTTTCGTGACGATCGCGCTGTAGCCGGGATATTCCAGCGACGGCAGCGGACGACTGCCGGCGTTGACGTACTCGGTGCCGAGTCCGTGAGCGGCCAATGTGTGCGTCACGCCACGCAGGATCGTGAAGAGGTGCATGTTCTGCGCGAGCTTCGGCAAGTGCTCGCTGATCTCGATGCCGGGAACCGAAGTCGGGATCGGACTGAACTCGCCGCGAACTTCGGACCGAGCGTCCGGCTTGAGGTCGAAAGTGTCCATGTGCGACGGGCCGCCCGTCAGGTTGATGAAGACCGCCGCGTTGGCGGTGGCTTTCGAGGCGACTTCGCCCGCCGACGCGAACTTCAGGTAGTTCGCCAGCGTCAAGCCGGTGCCGCCGATCACGCCAGCCTTCAAGAAATCGCGTCGTCGCACGCCATCGCAAGTCATTGTCATGGGCATAAGGGTCATCCTTTTCAAGAGGAAGTTGAGAGTTCGAATTTCAAATTTGAGATTTCAAATTTGAGATTTCAAATTTCCAAATTTGAGATTTCAAATCTAGTGATTCACAATGAACTCTTTCGTGTTGATCAGCGCCCACAGCAAGTCCCGAGCACCCGTCACACGGTCTGCGGATTGAGCCAGGAACTTCTTCGTGGTTTCCATTTCCGCAGCGCTCGGCAGGCGGCTGAGCGAGCGGAGGTAGGCGGCCTTGACCAAGTCTTCCGGATCCAGATTGACGGCGACAACGGGCTTCGGAGCTTCCTCCGACTTGCCATCGACGACGGCTTGAAGCTTCATGATCTTGGCTTTGAGTTCGGCGATGCGTCCTTCGAGCTCTTTGATCTCGTCCTCGTTGCCGACTTGGCGAGCAATCTTCAACGCTCGCTTGCTGACCTCAAGAGCAAGAGCCTTCTCAAGGTTGCGCCGCGTCGATTTGGCGTTCGCGACGTCCTTCTCGCCCTTCTCATTTCGCGCCGGCTCGCTGGCTTGCACCAGTGAATTCACCCAGCCCTTGCGGTCATTGATGAGCTTGCCGACGTCGTCGTCGTTCTGCAGGTAGACGGTTTGCAGCAGGCTGGCTTCCATCGAGCGGTCGCAGTCGCAATTGCTTTCGCGGGTCGAGCGGCCAAACACGTTCAAGGCGAAGCTGATGCCGCCGTTGCCATTGCGGCCGTTGGTGCCGGGGATCGCAATGGCTCGGCCCTTGAGTTCCGTCTGCATCCGAGCGATCTCGGTGTCGGACAAAGTCGCCTGCCAAATTGCGTCGAGAGCCACTTCGGCCGGCAGGCGCCGCGGAATGGCGTGCGAGAAGTTTTTCTGGTCGAGCTTGTTCGTCTCATTGGGCTTCCAACTTCGCTGATAAGTGTGGCTGTTGGCGATTTCGCGGTGCAGCCACTTCATGTCGAAGTTGTGAGCGATGAATTGCTCGGAGAGATGATCCAGCAGCGCGGCGTTGCTGGGAGCATTCGCCAAGCTCATG
>CAYSHJ010000069.1:0-4730 GCA_964430385.1 uncultured Planctomycetaceae bacterium | reverse complement strand
TCACGGGGTTTCTCGCCAAACTGGCTTCAGTCCAGCAGACGCCGCACAACGGCTGAAGCCAGCCATCCCAAAGTCCCGTGAACGGGACTCTCAACCACAAGCCCATTTGCTCGACCCGCCGTCAACGGCGGGCCTAATCGCTGCGCGGATGCCCCGTGAACGGGGTAAACAGGCGACTGCTCGAACTCTCGAAGTTGCAAAGATCTCAATGCCTCCGCAGCGGGAGCGAGGGAATTGGGTTGCGGGCGAAGCTCGCCCCAAGTCGTATCTCGTTCGATGGGCTGATGAGTTCGACAAACTTGCCGCGGCAACCTCATGTTTGCACTCGGTCGAAAAACCAGGCGGTCAATGTTCCAGTCACGATGATGGGCAGCCAAATCGCCAAATCCTGCGGCACCCAATTCATGTGACCGAGATAAAACCCGGCCTGCGTCACTCCTAAAAGTCCAATCATCACCACCGCGCACACGGCGAGATTGGTGATCAACGAAAAACTTTCTTTCCTCAACACCAACGGAACCGCCAAGCAAACCGCCAGCAGATTGTTCAGCGGACGAGTCAACCGCTCATGCAGTTGCAGCACGTGAGTGCGTGTCGCCACGACGCTGAAGGACGAGTTTTGCAATCCCTGAACCAGATCGAGCGTCGATTGGTACCGCGACACGGCCGCGGAGCTCAGCAACTGTTCGCAACCAATGTCGGTCACAATGAACAGTTCCGACTCATCGGCCAAAGGTAGAATCACCTTCTGCCCGTCGGACGTCACTCGTAGATCGGAGAATCGGGGCGAAACCTGCTTCAGGTGCCAGCCTGCGGGCAGTTGTTTGCCGCGCCGACGATAGACCGCCTCCTCCGCCTTGAGCGGCGTGATTTCGGAAACCATCTCTGGGGCTGGCAACAGGAACTCACACCGTCGCAGTTTTCGCTCAGCCAAGATCAGATCTCGCCCCGAGATCTCGATGTGTGTCGAGAAATCGCGGCGCGTTTGAACAGGCTGACCATCGTGAGTACTCGTGCCGATCGGCTTGAGAAACTCTCCGGCCAAAGCCGGTAACACGAGCTCCTGATTCAGTAGCAACAAGCCACTCACCGTCAACGCGCCCACCAACATGGGCACCACAAGACGAATCGTCGGAACGCCAGCGGAGAGGATCGGATGAATTTCACGATTCTTCTGCAGCAACGCGAACACAACCATGGTCGAGACAACATTCAGGATCGGCCCCACCAAATCGAAGATCAGGATCGACTGGTAGCTGTAATACTGAGCCATCCGTCCCAGCACCGCGAGTGAACTCGCGCCGCCAGCGCGATCCTGAAAGGCGTCGACGTTCGTGAAGCCGTCGAAAACGACAAACAACCCGACCGTGGCGAAGAAGCCGATTCCAAAAACATGCCAGAACCGGCGTAACAAATATCGGTCAAAGGTCGTCACGGCGAATCCGTTCCCCGTTCGGCACGCACAGCCCGTGGAAAGTCGTCGCACGGACCAACGTCGAGTCGGATTACACGTGAATCCGCCCAGCCGGTCAAGCCGGAGTGTCCTAGCCGTTGACGCCTGACCCTCCAGCGACTTTCATAGTGTCGTCTATGGGTGCCGAAAGCGGGCCGAACGAGAGCTGAATGCTGATCGGCCCACTCGTGCTTTGTCACCGCTTGATTTTCGGGTGAGCCGGAACGCGCTAGCGTCCGGTTTGTACAGCTTGATTTTCGGGTGAGCCGGAACGCGCTAGCGTCCGGTTTGTGCAGCAAAAACCGGGGCTAGCGCCCTGCGGCTGATTTCCGCGACCCTAATTCATTGCTGTGACAAAGCACTAGCCGGTAGTTTGGAACCAGAATTACTCCATCGTCGAAGAAAGACGCCTCATGAGCGAACTGCTCATCAGTAGTTTACGTGACATGATTATCGCCGCTGGGGGACTTCTCAAAGCCGTCAGCTCATTGTTGTTACCGTGGCTGCCGCTGGGTGCCTGGGTGCTCTTCTGGTTGTGTGCCGTGAATTGGACGCGCTTTCGCGAAATCCTCATTCCCAAAGGGGGCTTGCTGGGCGTGCTGCTGATCGGCACCATCATGGTCTTGATCTGGGGAGTCATTGCTCCGCCGCCGTCGGGCACGCACTTCATCTTCGGTTTGACGGTCAGCAACTATATCGGCAAGCTGATCTACGTCACGGGCCTGTTCTGCCTGATGTTCCTGTGTGGCAGCGTCCAACTCTCCGGTTGCTGCCAGCGGTGGTCCGCTCACGACTCAGAATGTGACTCCGATCAGGGCACCCACTCACCGCACCATGACACAATAGAGAATCATGGCGGCCATAGCCATTAGACTCTTCATCTGAAAGATGCAGGCGCCGTGCGCGTATCTTTGAGTCTGAGAGTCCTTGGGTGTCAGAGTGTGTGAGTTCCTTGGCGCGGGTTGGCGCCCGCAACTCAAGAGATTCTGGCCACGGATGAAACACTGATGGCACACGGATCAAACAAAACTTCACGAACAAGAACCGAGCGGCGACGGCCGTTGCGCTCCCTGGGGACTTGATCGCAAATCCGTGTTTCATCTGTGTTTCATCCGTGGCTGAAAAACCGATGAGCGTCCGGGTCATTTTTGGGGGGTGAGCGCTCTCGCGGCGTCGCGCCACATGGCGGCGAGTTCTTTTTTGCCGAGTTGTTCGCAGACGGTGGCCAGTTCGTCGCGAAGCGCGGCGTTTGTCGGCTCGTAGAACGCTCGCTTGTTGAGATTGACCATCCGTTCGAAAAGGTCTTGCGATTCGTTGCGGCGAGCCATTTCTGTGTCGGCCTCATTCGTGCGGCCGAGGCGTCGCAAGGCCAAAGCCAAGTCGTAACGAGCCAGCGCGTGATGCGGATCGGCTTTCAAAATTCGCCGCAGCGCCGCAATCGCGTCTTCCGTGCGGTCTTCATCAATTGCGAAACGAGCGTCTTGTAGCAGCACCTCCTCGGCATCCGGATCGGCCGCCTTCCCCCGTGCGAGCGATCGCCGAGCCTCGTCTTTGCGGTCGAGGTTCCACAGACACGCAGCCCGCAGCGCCAACAGTTCCGCATTGAACTCCGCATCGGACAGTTCCGTCAACGTGTCGAGCGCGGCGGCAAAATCGTTTTGCTTCGCTTGAGCCTTCGCGAGCCCGCTTCGCAGTTCGACAACGACGCCGGGCGGCGGCTGTCGTTCCAACGCCGCGCGGTAATCAGCGATCGCTTCTTTGTACAGCTCGAAATCGTTATGCATCAGCCCCATCAGACGGTAAGCGGCGTATTCCGTCGGCAGGAGCCGTGCCACCGCTTGCAGATGCGTTTCGGCCAGATCCATCGCTCCCAGGTCGTATGCGATCGCTCCCAGCCAGCGATGAGCCTCCGGATGCTCCGCGTTTTGCCGCAGTAACTCATGCGCAACCTGAGCCGCTTCCGTCCAACGTTTCTGCACGTACCACGCTTCAATTGACAGCAACAACGCCCGCTCGCGCAGTTCACCGTCAGCACGCACACGAGCCAACTCAACCAAGGCACCTTTCGCATCTCCGATTCGCAGCAACAGCCCGCCACGCAGCAGGCGAACGTGATTGGCATGCTGGTCGCTTTGTCGCAACCGCGAGATGCACTGGGACACGCGAGTCCACTCGCCCTTGTTGAGCGCGTCCCAACCCATCCGATAGTCGTAGTCCGGCAGCGGTCGCACCCAGAACGCGACGCCAGTCGCGATCATCACGAGCAAGCCGTTAAGGCTGACGACGATTTTTGCTTTCGTGTGCATGCCGGATGTCTACTCGAACCCCTCACAGGAAATCCACGATCGCGCTGTCGGGAACGAACGGACCCTTGCCTTGTGGAAGGAAATGGACGTTATGGCTTGTCTTTGACCGTTGAATCCTTGACCAGAGCTTCCGACAAGGTCCGATGTCTCAAGGCCAACTCGGTGTCTCCGATCATTTCGTAGTGCTCGGCCAAGGCTGCATGAGCATACTGGTGTTTCGGATCGATTTCGATGATGCTCCGCAGCCATCTGATTCGATCCGCAGGATTGCTCTTTCCTCGAAGTAATTCCGCGATTTCGTAACGAGCCTCTAAATCCTTCGGGTTGAGCGTGACCTGCTGATGGAGCATCTGCATCCGCGAATTCGCTTCATAGGCTTTCGAGACAAACTCGAAATGCGAATGGGCCTCAGCGGTACGGCCGGCACGTTGCAGCGCGCCGGCTAAGGCGTTGCGAGCTTCTCGATCATCGGGATTCAATGCGACCGCCTGTTGCAGAAGTGGCAACGCTTTGTCGAGACAATTGACATTGAGTTCCACCTGCCCCAACGCCAGCATCGCGTTAAAATCCTTCGGGCGAGCGTTCAATGCTTCGGTGAAGATTTCGCGAGCCCGGTCCAACTGCCCCAGTTCGAGCAGCGTACGTCCCCAACCCGTCTGCACTTCAGGATCATTTGGGCAACTCTTCAAGAGCTGTTGAAAGTGGCTGGCCGCCTCCGAAGTGTTCCGCAGAACGAGCAGAGCATTCGCCAGTTGCAGTCGAATATCATCACGCTGTGGTGCCAGATCGAAGGCCTTTTGAAAGTGCTCGACCGCCGTCGTCCACGCCGAGTTATTGTTGGCGACTATTCCTCGAAACACGTGCGGTTGTGCATCCTTCGGAAAATCCGTTTGCCAAGCATCCACGACGGCAAATGCCTCCGCGTACCTAAACGACGACATGTAGCCATTCGCAAAGGCCTCGCAAATATC
>CAYSHJ010000068.1:0-6155 GCA_964430385.1 uncultured Planctomycetaceae bacterium | reverse complement strand
TGATGGTGATACAGGTTTTCTCGAATCTTTGCGGCGACCTTCGGATTTGCCAGCCATTCACGCTCGCGATTCTGATCGAGATAGCGGTCATAGTCCGCGAAGAATTGCTTGTGAGCCTGCTCGCGCCGCCCTTTGGCGAGTTTCCCACCGCTCGATTTTACACGCAGTGCATCCTCACGCTTCGCGCGTAGTTGACGCAACACGTCGACCGGAATTGTGCCCGCGAGTCGATACGTCACGAAGTGTGCCGTTCCCGGCATATACCAGTGCGGAAGATTTCGACGCGTGATGACTTCTTTTCGCAACATAAAGGCCACCTCCATCGTACCCGCAAGCAGCCTCGCTTGAAGGCGAACCCACACACCACGACGAATGTCTACATCGTTGATCGCACGAAAAAACACAAGCTGGCAGCTTGTGGCTACGACCGGTTGCGACCGCAAGGCGAACCGCGTGAGCCTCCCTGCTCGGCCGGAAATTGCTATAAGTCATTCGTGTCATCGAGGAACGACGAACGTTGAGGACGATGACCAAGACAAGGTCCAGTCGGAGTCACGGTGATGTTCGCCGATCGTCAGCCTCGCAGCTTCTTGGACACCAGCGCGTTGTCGCGTTTGGCGGCGGTGCCGTTGTGTTCTCGGCGGCCGATGCAGGGGAATGTGTCGGGGCGGCACACCAGTCCTCATCGCGGGGCCAGCGTCGAATTTGCCGAGTACCGAAAATACGTTCCCGGCGATGATCTGCGGCGACTCGATTGGCGAGCGTATGGGCGATCGGATCGCTTCTACGTGAAAGAGTTCGAGGCGGACACGAACTTGCGTTTGTGCGTGGTGCTCGACACGAGCGGCTCGATGGAGTTCGGTTCGACCGGCATCACGAAAATCGAGTACGCCCGCAAGCTGGCCGGCTCACTGGCGTACTTGGCCTCGCAACAAGGAGACGCCGTCGGGCTGTCGTGCGTTGCGAACGGAATCGTCCGCAACATCCCGCCGAAGCGGAGTCCAGCGCATCTGATGAACGTGTTCGACATCCTCGAACAGACTCAGCCGAGTGGTGCTACTCAACTCGTCCCAGTGTTGCACGAGTTGGCCGAGACGATTCGGCAGCGGGCGTTGATCGTCGTGCTTTCCGACTTCTTCGTGGAACCCGAATTGCTGCGCGGCTGCTTCCAGCACCTGCGATTCCGCAAGCATGACGTCGCGCTGTTTCAGTTGCTCGATCCGCAGGAACTGAGCTTCACGTTCCGGCGTCCAATGCGGTTCATCGACATGGAGGGCGGCCCGGCCATCTTCGCCGAGCCGAACGAGATCGCCGATCGCTACCAGAAGGCGCTGCAAAAGTTCGCCGACGAATTGCTGGCGGTGGTGTTGGAATCCGCCGTCGATTTTCATCCGGTGACCTTAGATGAAAGTTTCGAACAGGTCTTGATGCGATTCCTGGTCGGCCGCACGCGGACGAAGGGGGTGAGGTGAGATGTCTTGCCTGTACCGCGAAGCGGTTACGTCACATAGCGCAGGGTAGCTCGCTGTGCGAGCAACCCTGGGCGATGTGACGAAACTCCTTCGGAGTAAAGGCAAACGCAGCTCTCCCGAACTTGGAACGACTGATATTGGTGATCCACCTCGCGCGGCCTCTCACCGATAGGACTTGCCCAACTCGTTCGGAGAATGCTTGGCAAACCGTTTTCCGCACAGTAGGTTGATCCTCAGTTCCCACAACCGCGTTCGCCGCCGCCATTTTCAAACGCCGCGCGCGGCTGACTTCATTGTTCGGCGGCAGAGGCAACTGAATGCTTGAAGCTCTAACCCATGCACGATCTTTCGCAATCGCGGCACACGGGGACCAGATGTACGGCGATCAGCCATACGTCTTTCACCTCGACGCGGTGGTCGGGCTGCTTACGCCCTTCGGGGACCAAGCACAGATCGCGGGTTACCTTCACGATGTCGTGGAAGATACAGACGTTTCGCTCCAAAAAGGGCGGGAAGAATTTGGCGACCGCATAGCAGATTGCGTCGCACTGGTCACGGATGAAAATGGATTCAATCGCAAGGAACGGAAGGCTCGCACCAACGCAAAACTTTCAGCCGTTGCTAGTGATAATGAAATGGCCCTCGTCGTGAAAGCAGCGGATCGGCTCGCCAATCTGCAAATGTCGGCTCGCGGTGGGTCTGGTTCAAAGTTGAACATGTACCGGCGTGAGCATTTGGCGTTTCGGCAGGCCGCGTATCGACCAGAGTTATGCGATGGGTTGTGGCAGGAAATGGATAGGATCTTGGGTGAGCCTGGAGCATAGCCGCCGAACCAAAAGTTGCAGTTGACCGGGGCCGCTATACTGGTTTCGCGCGGGTCAACGTCTCACAGGCGGCCCCGGCAACTGAACTTGGTCGTTGGGCGATCAACCGCAAAACCGCAATGAACCACAAGTCCACCGCGCGCTCCATACGTTGTCACCGCTCGATTCCGTTACCCGCGACTGTTTGTCTTCGATTGGTTCTTGAAGCACACGCTTGCGACTGATCGTCTCGTGAAGCGTTCGGAGCAAAACCAATGACATGGTTTGAATCATTGACCGGTTTTCGTGAAGCGTCCCCGAAGCAGGTTCACGACAACATCAATGTTGACGGTGAAATGTTGAAATCTCATGCGAACGGGAAGCGAATGGCTTGCGGTCGATTAGAGACGCCGACATTATCAGAACTGCGAGAGCGCGTTAGTTCATGTGGCCGTGGCAACGGCACAATAACGGTGCGAGAATTGGTCGGGAACGTTCAACAGTTACACGCGGATGTCTTGAATGCCGGCTCGTTATTTCAGGTGGCGTCGCAATTCAACCTGCTCGAAATGGTGTCGCCCAATGTCACACCCGAAGCGGGCGTCGGAATCTACGAAAACGACCACACTCAAGGACCAGCGTGTGCGATTGCCTGTGGCGGGGGGACGATCTATCGCAATTACTTTGCCAGCGTGAATGGCCAAACGGGCCAGTCGGCAAACAATCAAATTGACTGCACACTGGACATTGGAAACGCCTTGGGGAATTCCGCGAACCGACTTTGGCAGATGCGGAACGGTTATTGTTTGGCATCGGAAAGCGGATTGGTTGAGATTTCGGATCGACTTCGGAATTCCAGCGAAGGCCATCGCGATGAACTCCGCAGGCTGCTACGGATTGGAATTCAGTGGCGGACGCAAGTCACCGTTAATGATTGCGAACACCTCGTTTCACAAGCCTATTGTTCCGCCTTGCCGGTTGCGTATTCGCCTCATTCGTCGAGGCTCTGGGAACCGTTCGCACGCCTTGTTTTGGAAGCGTCCTACGAGGCGGCTATTTGCGCGGCGATCTGGAACTCGCAAAACAATGGAACCAACAAACTGTTTCTCACGTTGCTCGGTGGCGGAGCATTCGGCAATGACACCGAGTGGATTACGGGAGCGATCCAAAGTGCCGTAGCCCGCTACAAAGGTGTCGCTCTTGATGTTGCAATCGTTAGCTATCACTCAAGCAGACCCTGTGTCCAACAACTCGTCGAGCGATTTTCAAAGTGCGACAAACAACTGCCGTCCGATGGTCGGACGGCGAAATGAAAGTCGGGTGGCGTCCGAAAGGTCAATGAACCGCAACCGAGCCATCGCCCAACCTGGACGTTCTGGCTCGGGACGAGAATCTAGGTTCGAAATGAAATTGCACTCTCCGTATCTCAATCCGTTCCAGTCTTACCCAGAGCGAGAACTCGCCGGTCAGGTGGACCGGCCCGCCATCGAGAACAACATGAGCCGGGCGGTCTTCTGCTCGCTCGACGGTCAGGTGGAGCGGCCCGCCATCGAGAACAACATGAGCCGGGCGGTCTTCTGCGCGCTGGCGAACGCCGACGGCCCGTCGGCGTTGGCGGTGTTTCTGCAACATATTGCAGAACACGCGAAGTCACCAAACTTGCAAAAACGCATTGAGCATTTGGCCGAGGCCCTGCGGAAGACCGAACCTGCCAAGGTCGAGTTCGATCTGCAGGGCTGGCCGCCGGCATGTGCTTTGGAAGAGCCAGCGGACAGAAGAATCCTGATTGGTATCTCTTCCTGCCATGTTGCCGAATGGACGCACAATACCCGCTCTGCTTCCGATAACCCTCGTGCAGACGCCTGGATCTACGTTCCGGGACAGATGTTGCTCGTTTTTGAATGCAAGAACGATGATCATCCGCTCGACGCGACGCAGGTGAGTGATTACGTCTATCACTTGGGACTTGATACGGAGCAGGATTGTCTCCCGCGCGCGAAACCAGAGTGCTACCTCAACTCTGCCGAAGAAGCTACAGAGGTTCAGGCGAAATGTAAGGACCGGGTGCTTGACGTTCATTGGTCTGCGGTCGCCGATGCTCTGGAGAAGATTCAGAGGGATGAGCGCGGCGGGGATATCGGACGCTGGCTGTCGGGCCAAGCCGCTGCCTACATTCGCTCACACATGCGCCCACCTTACCACGGAGTTGGGACGATTCTGGAATGGCTGAACGGCTTGGATACTCCGGACCGCCGCGACCACCTCCGGAACTTGGTTCGCAAGATGGGGGACGCGCTTGACGGCCGGACTCCGGAGTCCCGGACCTTGGTTCGCAAGATGGGGGAAGCGCTTGCCGCAGCCGCCAAGGAGCCTGGAGCCATCACCTTTACTACCAACGATTTAGGAAAATTGGAAGTCTTGACCGGGGTTTTCTCGGCTGTCTACGTAAGGTTGTGTAAGGATAGACAACCTATTCAACGTCAATGGTTCGGTAAGATGGCCCGGCTTAACCTTTCGATGTGTTTTTGCGAGGACGAAAGTAAACGGATTGCGCTGGACTTTTGGGTTGAGGCAACTGGCGCCCAGCTTGACCTACGCGCGCAAGACAAGGTGAGTGCCTGGAATGACGCGAGCGAACGCCATGCGCAATATGCGAGAGACTTTGAGGACGCCGTGGAAGCATGGGTTTGCGATGCCCCGACGGATAGCCTGGTAGACGTGAATGCCATTCGCTTCAAGGGCACGAGTAGGATTTGGAAGGGGGGAGGAAAACTCGCGCCCGAGGGGCCACGTTTGTCTCTGGCCACGCCGCAAGAAGCGCTTACCTTTATCAAGACCAACCGCGATGTCCTGTGGTGCTTTCCCCAAGTAGGTTCTGGAGGCGAGCTGACGACAATTGAAGAAGCTCAACCTTTGGTCCGAAAACCCGCACTTGCCCTACGAGTTGCACTCGATGTCCGCGCTCTTATCGAATGTGGGGACGATGCCCATAAGCTCCAGACGACACTCAAAAAGGCAGTCGCAAATATCACCGGTCACACATAGTCGCGAGAAAGATACGGCGATACCGGCAATCGGAAAACCAGTCACTTGTTCCCCTGCTTTAGTTGTTGCAACTGTTTCGTGCTTCTCGTTGCCATGTCCGCGGCCAACACAGCGAATGACAAGACCAAGTCCCCCTTCCGCGGGCCGAACATTCTGTGGATTATCGCCGAAAATGGCGGCGAACGGCGGCATGAAAAGCCTTGCCATCCGCTCAAGCAGACGGCGGCCGCGCTCCTGATTTCGCCGAGTGGATCGTCTCTCAGCGCGGTCGCCGCTGCTGAGCTTTATCGTTGGGCGGCGCGAAGGCCACCGTACGGAATCAGCGGTATCGCCGCCGGCAGAAGGTCGCCGCAGGCTGCTGTACGTGCTTGATGGGTCGCACGGATTCGAACCGCCCTATGTGTGCAGGACTCGCCAGCCGCGAGTGACCCTCAATGCGTCGTGATCCTCGCCGTCGCTAGTGCTTCGGGTTAGTCTAATCGGCGTGTGTCGTTCGGTGGGCTGCTTGAATCGTGCCATGTTTTCCTCCACGAGGTCACTCATGAACCGTTTCGCATTGTGTTTGTTGCTCGGTGCTCTGTCGGGTCTGTGCGAACTGTCATCGCTTGTTGCTGACGAGTTTCGTGTCACGGAAACCGACGATGAGATCAAAATCGAAACGTCGAAGCTGGAAGCCGTCATTCGGAAGAAAGGCTACGTGACGGGCGTCAAAGCGGCGTCGTTTCTCGACAAGCAAACCGGCTTCTGCGACGCGGGGTTTGGCTTGGACATCGTCGATTGGATCATGGAACCCGGCAGCGACGAGGCGTATCGCGACAGGCTCGACAAGGAATTG
>CAYSHJ010000067.1:0-2779 GCA_964430385.1 uncultured Planctomycetaceae bacterium | reverse complement strand
GACGGTTGGCGGACGTGTAGAGCGGCTTCGAGCGGTCGATTCCGAGCTTTTCGTAGAGCGTCGAGGCGTACTCTTCCGGCGTGTGGGGTGAGTCGAGGACATAGCCGCCGTCGGCGTCGCTCTTGCCGATCACTCGGCCTCCGGGAGTTCCCGCACCGGCGAATACGATTGAATAGGCGTCGGTCCAGTGATCGCGGCCTCCGAAGGCGTTGAGCCGAGGCGTGCGGCCGAACTCGGTGATGAAGCAGACCAGCGTTTCCGCCAGCAATCCGCGTTGGTCGAGGTCTTGGATCAGCGCGGCGAAGGCTCGGTCGGTGCTGCCCATCATGACCCAGTGACCGATGCCGTAACGCCCTTCGCCGCCAGCCTTGTTGCGGATCGTGCCGCAGGAGGCGGAAGTGTAGATCAAGTCGTGATGGTCCCAGTTCAAGTTGAACCCGCCCGGCACTTCGTCGGAAAACGGCCAGCGGACGTCAACGGTCACGAATCGCACACCGGCTTCGATCAGCTTGCGGCCGACGAGGTAGCAGGCTCCGCGATGTCCGCGACCGTACAGCTCCCGCGTGGCGGGAGATTCGGATTGCAGATTGAAGGCGTTCTCGACGCGCGAACTGGTCAGTGTGTCGAAGGCTTGTGAGTAAAACCGGTCCATGCCATCGACATTCCTCGCTGCGGCAAAGCGTGCATCCAGCGAGGTCAACATTTCTCGACGACCAGCCAACCTCGGCCCGGCGTTTTCGCCACGCGGCAGCAAGTCGGCGACTTTCCAATTCGGGGCCGAGACGTCATTCCCTCCGGTCTTAAAGACACGCGACGCGGCCGGCAGGAAGCCGGTTCTCGCCGATGCGTTTTGCTCGTCGGTGCCGGGGACCATGATGTACGGCGGAAAGTCGCGGCACTCGCTACCAAGAATCTTCGTCGCGATGCAGCCGATGTCCGGCATCTCCATGGGGCTGCTGGGATGCGAGCCAGACAGCATGTATTGAGTCCCCTCCCCGTGTCCGTTCGCGCCCGCCTTGGGATGTCTCATCGAACGGATGACCGCCAGCTTGTGAGCCACTCGCGCGGTGTGAAACAGCAGTTCGGTAAATTGAATCCCCGCGACGCTCGTCGCGATCGGATTGAACGGGCTGCGATGTTCCGCCACCGCGTCGGGCTTCGGATCCCACGTATCCATGTGCGACAAGCCGCCCTGTTCGAGAACGACCAGCACATTCTTTGCCGCCGTCTTCCCGTGCCCCGCCGCAGCCTGAGCCTGCATCGCCAACCACTGTGGCAACGACAGTCCGAGCACTCCGGACGACCCAACTTGCAACGCTCGCCGTCGAGACCACGAACGAGCCAGCGGAGAAAGTCTGCTCATCACCCGGCACAACCTTTCGGCGGGGGGGAAGAGGGAACATAAACCGGCGGGAATCACAGGGCAGAAAAACAGCTAACAATACGGTAGAGCAAGATACAAGATAATCGCGCAGTTCACACGAGAGAAGCTCGGTGCGGAAAGTGATCGTTACTGAACTCGCCAGAGTTCCGAGGTCGGGTCACATCACCGAGAAGTAGTTCGCCACGGCGAAGTCGAACGCCTCGCGAGTCAGTTTGCGGGGCAGGCGGTGATAAGTGCAGTAGTTGCGGATTTGCAGGATCAAGTCGCGCGGCTGACACGAGCGGAGGGGGCGATTCACGGGGCGATAATGTTTCGCCAGCAGATCTTCGACGATCTCGCGGTCGTATTCGAGGCCGTAGTGCGGGCAGACGAGTTGCGTAATCTTGTGGAATTCGTCTTCGCTGGGGTCGGGGACTTGGATTTTGTACGGGATGCGGCGGAGGAAGGCTCCGTCGACGAGCTGCTTCGGTTCCAGGTTCGTCGAGAAAATGATGAGCTGATCGAACGGCACCTGCACCTTCTTGCCGCTGGGAAGGTTCAAGAGGTCGTAACGTTTTTCGAGCGGCACGATCCAACGGTTGAGCAACTCGGTGACCGGCATGCGCTGGCGACCGAAGTCGTCGATCACGAATGTGCCGCAGTTACTCTTAAGTTGCAGGGGGGCTTCGCAGATTTTGGTGATCTTGTTTTGAGTGACTTCCAGTTCGGCCATCGTCAGTTCGCCACCAGCGACGACAGTCGGGCGGACGATCTGCACCCAGCGCGGATCGACGCCGGAGAGGTCGAATAGTCCCTGCTTGTCGGTTTCGATGGCCTCATGGATGCCGGGATCGAACACGCGGATGATTTCGCCCTCGACACCGAGTGCTCGCGGAATCCAAATCGTCGAGCCGAAGCAGCGCGTGATCCGTTCGGCAATGCTCGACTTGCCGTTGCCCGGCTCGCCGAACAAGAACATGCCGCGGCCAGAATTGATCGCCGGGCCGAGCGTGTCGAGCATCTGCTTGTTCATGATCAGGTCAGCGAAAGCTTGGTGGAGTTCGTCGGCCGTGACCTGTTGCTTGGCGATGCTCTGTGCGGACATCGCGACAAGATAGTCCTTCAGCGGCACCGGGGCGGCGCCGAAGTAAGTACACTCGGCGGCCATTTGCCGAGCCCGCTCGCGCCCGGTGTCAGTGATGGCGTAGGTGAAGTCACCCGCCTGCGCCGTCCCCTGCAGCGACAGCAAGTGGTCGAACTTCAGGTCGCGCACGATCGGCTCAATGATCTGAAACGGCAACTTGATCTGTGAACAAATTTGCCGTCCGGACGCCGCGCCGGCGGCGTAAATGAACTTCAGAATCAGCCCTTCAATTTCTTCACGCGACAGCCCCGCCTCGTCCAGCGATTGCGGCG